>JANOTE010000096.1:0-4198 GCA_031416195.1 Rhodoferax sp. | reverse complement strand
TAAAAATCAAAAAATAAGAACATGTTTAATCGACATGTACGCTTGGAGAACATGTCAGTGGAACGTGTTCCAAATATTCTGAAAAAAGAACGCATCGGCGTGGAGTGTCGATTGGATCGTCACGTCAGAGGGGTAATGTCGATGAAATCGAAAAAATCGACACCAAGCCGACACTAAATCGCCAGCGGATCTACATCCACTGCCCAGCGAATCAAGCCTTTGCCTTCGGGTTGAGCTCGCGTGGCGTGCAGCACGGCGTGCCACGCGGCGAGGAAGCGTTGCAAATGCGCGCGAGAGGGGCTTTCAACCAGCATTTGCGCGCGCTCGATGTTGGCGACGCGCTGGATGCTCATGGGCACGCAGGGGTAGAGCGTGACGTAGGGGGCTTCAAGCAGGACTTGCGCATTTTCGCTGGCGGCCTTCAAAAAGCCTTGCGCGATGGCCTGCTCGCGGGCTTCGGCGCGCACCAGCGCCTGGAAGCTGAAGGGCGGCATCATCGCTTGCTGGCGCTCATTGAGCTGCGCCTGCGCAAACGCGGGGTAATCGTGGCGTTTCAGGGCCTCAAACAGCGGGTGTTTGGGATGAAAGGTTTGCAGCCACATTTCGCTTTGGCCGCTGACTGCCGCGTCGCGTCCAGCGCGGCCTGCGGCTTGCATCAGCAGGCTGAACAGACGCTCCGGCGCGCGAAAGTCGCTGGAGAACAGCGCACCGTCGGGGTTGACGGCAGCCACCAAGGTGATGCGGCGAAAGTCGTGGCCTTTGGCGATCATTTGCGTGCCGACCAGCACATCGATTTCGCCGCTGTGTACCTTGGCCAACTGCTTCTCCAGGTCGCCTTTTTGGCGGGTGCTGTCGGCATCGATGCGCGCAATGCGCAGCGGCTCACCATCCGGGTAAAGCACCGATGTGGAGGTAGGCCTGCGCACGGAAACCAAAAGCTCGGCCAAGTGCTCCTCCAACCGCTCGGTGCCTCGGCCCAAGGGCTGGATATCGACATTGCCGCAACTCGGGCAGGCGCGTGGCACTCGCTCCGTAAAGCCACAGTGGTGGCAGCGCAGCGTGCGGTCGATTTTGTGAAACACGCGGTAGGCACTGCAATGCGGACATTCGCTCTTCCACTCGCAGGCGGTACAGGCCAGCACGGGTGCGTAGCCCCGGCGGTTCAGGAAAATCATGCTTTGCTCGCCGCGTGCCACGCGCGCTTCAATGGCGGCCAAGAGCGGTGGCGAGATGATTGCCTTGGCAGGCTGGTGGTTCATGTCCACGCGAACCACTTTGGGCAGACTGGCGGCATCACCAATGCGGCTGGGCATCTCCAAGCGCAGGTAGCGACCCCCTTCAGCTGGCGCACGGCTTCGGTGCCAGCTCTCCAGCGATGGCGTGGCGGATCCCAGGAGCACTTTGGCCCCTTCCAGCTTACCCCGGTACACGGCCAGATCACGCGCCGAATACCGCGCACCTTCCTGCTGTTTGTAGCTTGGGTCGTGCTCCTCATCGACCACGATCAGCTTGAGATTGAGCAGCGACGCAAACACCGCCATGCGCGTACCCAAAACGATGCGTGCGCTGCCGTTGTGCGCGGCCAGCCAGCTCTTGAGGCGCTGGGGGCTGGTCATGCCGCTGTGCATCGACACCACGGCATCCGCGCCATACAGCGGCTCGAAGCGCGCCTTGAAGCGGCATTCAAGCTGCGGGGTGAGATTGATCTCCGGCACCATCACGATGGCTTGGGCGGCGGGATCGTGTTCAAGCAACTGCCGCACGCACTGCAAATACACCTCGGTTTTGCCGCTGCCGGTGGCACCAAACAGCAAAAACGGCCCGGGGTTGGCGTGGAACTGAGAGATGACCTGCTGTTGCTCTGATGTCAGTGCCACGGGCTCTGGGCCAGATGCTGCAGTTGTTGCCGAGTCATCCACCCGGTTTGGCACTGTCTTGCGCTTGAGCCGCTTTGCCAGTTGGGCGGTGCTCAGGTCGCGCAGTTGCGGGGGGAGCGCGGCCAGGGCGACCTCGCCCTCTGAGCGCTGGTAATAATGGGCCGAAAATGTCACCATCTGTTGCCAGTGTGCGGATAGCGGGTGGATGTCGTGCAAAACGCCCGCCACACTGCGTAATTGGGTGGGGGCCAGCGCTGGGTCGGCGCCATCGCCCTTGGGCCACACCACACCCAAAGTCTCCCGCTTTCCAAACGGCACGCGCACCAGTGTTCCGGGCAGGAGTGGCTGCTCGCTCAAATAGACAAGCAGCGAGCCCAACGGGATGTGCGCTGGCGTTTGGACAAGGATGCTGACAGCGTGCATCAGGGCGACTGTGTAAAAGCAGTAGTTACGGCTTTAATCTCAAGTGATAGTGAGAAGTAGGCGCTAAGTGCTTGATTTGAAACCACTTTAAAGGTCATTCAATAATTTTGTGGATAACTTTGTTGATATCTACGCTTCAGCCGTGCAGAGGCCTTCAGAATCAAGGCTTTGGCTGCAATGCCTTCAAAAAAAGCAAAGAAATTAGTCGTTATAAATCAACCACTTGCAACCGCTATGGCTTTGGTAGCGAGTGGCAGTGCAAGTCGTGAGTAATGGCACGGCGCAACAAAATTTTTGTGCATAAGTCGCACTGGGTAGTCTGGTTTTGGCTCAAAAAGTGCTAAGTGTTTTAAAGAATAGCGCTGGCAATGATCAATAAGTTGATTAACCTACGCGCATATTTTTCGAGGTCTTGTGAACCGCTTCCACCAGTGCCGCGACATTCTCGGGAGGCGTGTACTGACTTATGCCGTGACCCAGGTTGAAAATGTGGGTGGGGCCGGTGGCATCGGGTTGGCTGGCATCGGCTTGAAACGGTGCGCCAAAGCTCGTCAAAACCTTTTGAACTTGGAGCGCAATTTGCTCAGGCTTCGCAAACAGCACGTTGGGGTCGATGTTGCCTTGCAGCGCTTTGGCGTGAGCGCCGGCGGAGTTTTCGCCCACCAGCGCGCGCGCTGCGGCCAGGTTCACTGTCCAGTCCAGGCCCAGCACATCGCAGTCCAGTGTGGCCATGTCGGCCAGCCACTGGCCGCCGCCTTTGGTGAACACGATGCGCGGAATGCGCATGCCGTCGTGCGTTTTTTTCACCTGCGCCAGCACTCGGGCGGTGTAGGCCAGGCTGAATTCCTGAAACGCGCCATCGGCTAGCACGCCGCCCCAACTGTCAAAAATCATCACCGCCTGCGCACCTGCGTCGATCTGGCAATTGAGATACTGCGCCACTGCATCGGCATTGATGGCCAGCATTTTGTGCATCAAATCCGGCCGCTGGTACAGCATGGTTTTGACCAGGCGGTAGTCGTCAGAGCCCGCGCCTTCGACCATGTAGCAGGCCAGCGTCCACGGGCTGCCGCTGAAGCCGATCAAGGGCACGCTGCCCTTTAAGGCTTTGCGGATCGAGGTGACCGCGTCAAACACGTAGCGCAGCTTGGCCATATCGGGCACAGCCAGTTTGGCGACTGCCGCTTCGTCGCGCACCACATGCTCAAACTTTGGCCCCTCACCCAGCGCGAACGACAGGCCCAGGCCCATCGCATCGGGAATGGTGAGGATGTCGCTGAACAGAATGGCGGCATCCAGCGGGTAGCGCGCCAGCGGTTGCAGCGTGACTTCAGTCGCGTAATCGGTGTTGGTCGCCAGCCCCATAAAGCTGCCCGCCTTGGCGCGCGTGGCCTTGTACTCGGGCAAATAGCGGCCGGCCTGGCGCATCAGCCACACGGGGGTGTAGGGCGTGGCTTGGCGCAGGCAGGCGCGGATAAATGTGTCGTTTTGGAGCATGCGATGGGCTGGAGTGAAGTAATCTTGAATGTAATTGTCGCAGCCCGAAACGGATCATTGCATCGAGACACAAAGTCCAATAATTGGGGTCAGATTGCAATTATCTATGACGTTTTCGCATACTTAATTGGAATCTGACCCCAATTAATTCTGCCGCCGGTGCTCCACCAACAGGCATTTGTTTTGCACCACCAGCAATCCCGCCGCCCGCGCTTTCTTGGCCGCACCGTCATGCTCTATCCCCAATTGGAGCCAAAGCGCTTGGGCTCCAATCGCAATCGCCTCATCCGCCACCGGCGGCACGTCAGCGCTGTTGCGAAACACGTTGACCAGATCAATCTGCTCGTGTTTGGCGGCTTCGATCAGATTGGGGTAGACCTTTTCGCCCAGTATTTCTGCAA
>JANOTE010000095.1:0-2339 GCA_031416195.1 Rhodoferax sp. | reverse complement strand
CGTTGCCCGCAGGCTGTGGCGGCAAAGATATCGTGCTGGCGATCATCGGCAAAATTGGCACGGCGGGCGGCACCGGCTACACGATTGAATTTGCCGGCTCTGCCATTCGCGCCCTCTCGATGGAAGGCCGCATGACGGTCTGCAACATGGCGATTGAAGCCGGTGCGCGGGCCGGTCTGGTGGCAGTGGACGAAAAGACGATTGACTACCTCAAAGGCCGCTTACTGGCACCGGGCACGGATCAGAAAACGGGCCAGTTCGTCGGTGGCGTTGAATGGAACCAAGCGGTTGCCTACTGGCGTACGCTGCAATCTGACGCTGACGCCAGCTTTGACGCGGTGGTGGAGCTCGACGCAGCACAGATCATCCCGCAAGTCACCTGGGGCACGTCACCCGAAATGGTGTTGGGCATTGATGGCCGCACGCCCGATCCTGACAAAGAGAAAGATGCCAACAAGCGCGATGCCATCGAGCGCGCACTGGCTTACATGGGCCTGCAACCGGGCAAGCGGCTTGACGATATTTTTGTCGACAAAATTTTTATCGGCTCCTGCACCAACAGCCGTATTGAGGACATGCGCGAAGCGGCAGCGATGGTCAAGCAACTGGGCCAGAAAGTGGCGAAGAACGTGACGCTGGCATTGGTGGTTCCCGGTTCGGGCTTGGTGAAAGAACAGGCCGAGCGCGAGGGGCTGGACAAAATCTTCAAAGCTGCCGGATTCGAGTGGCGCGAGCCCGGCTGCTCGATGTGCCTGGCCATGAACGCCGACAAGCTGGAGCCCGGCGAGCGCTGCGCCTCCACCAGCAACCGCAACTTCGAGGGCCGCCAAGGTGCGGGTGGCCGCACGCATCTGGTCAGCCCCGCGATGGCGGCGGCGGCGGCGGTGCATGGGCATTTTGTGGATGTGCGGCGGTTTGCTTGAAATGGCGGAAATTATTAACCCACAGGTTAATTTTTATGCTGAAACCGGAAAATATCACCAATTTATAAATCAAATTGGCCTCTAGCTCTCGTTTAATATGCACAATAAGCTACTATTTATATAGCATTTAAAAACACTACCCATGCAACAATTCACCCTCCACCAAGGCCTCGTCGCCCCCATGGATCGCGAGAATGTCGATACCGACGCGATCATCCCCAAGCAGTTTTTGAAGTCGATCAAAAAGACAGGTTTTGGCGAAAACCTGTTCGATGCGTGGCGCTATCTGGACGCGGGCTACCCTGGGCAAGACCCAACCAGTCGCAAGCCAAATCCTGATTTTGTGCTGAACCAGCCGCGCTACAAAAGTGCCTCCATCCTGCTGGCGCGCAAAAATTTTGGCTGCGGCTCCTCACGCGAGCATGCGCCTTGGGCGTTGGATCAGTATGGGTTTCGCGCCATCATCGCGCCGAGTTATGCGGATATTTTTTTCAACAACAGCTTCAAGAATGGCCTGCTGCCGATCGTGCTGAGCGAGGCGCAAGTCGCCGCGCTGTTTGACGAGGCGCTGGCTTTTCCGGGCTACCAGCTCACGATTGATCTGGCGCGCCAAGTGGTGGTCAAGCCGCAGGGTGAGGAATTGCCGTTTGACATCCAGCCGTTTCGCAAATACTGTTTGTTGAATGGATTTGATGACATAGGGTTAACCTTGAGACACGCTGACAAGATTAAAACATTTGAGTTAGAGCGCCTGGCCACAAAACCGTGGCTTGGGAAGAGCATTTCAACGACTCAAGGATTTCTATGAAGCTGCAAAAATTTCTGGCATCGTCTGCTCCGTCATGTGGCGTTGCTTTGTTGAGCCTGTTTTGCGTGTTGCCCCATGCGCACGCGGGCTTGTTGGACGAATTACTGAAAAACCCCAACATCCAGGGCTTGGTGAATCGCCCTGACCTGGGCACCCTGGTGGCCGCCTGCCGAGACGCGACGTACCGCCAGGCCAACGCCGCGAACTGCACCAATGTCGAGACGGCAGCCGTGCTCAACAAGCTGCCCGTTGAGATGCGGGTGCTGATGAACAACCCGCAAAGTGCGGCCTCGCTGCGCGATATTTGCGCGGCGGTGGCTCCCCTGCCGCAAACCAACAGCTACCTCTGCGTGGAGCTGCGCAAGGCCGAGTCCGCAGTGGGTATCCTCGCCAGGCCTGCAGCCCCAGTGGTTCCAGGTTCACAAGGCATCCCTGACAGCAATAAATTCTGAACCATCAAGCCCTTTCATGAAAATCGCAATCCTCCCAGGTGACGGCATCGGCACCGAAATCGTCGCTGAAGCCGTCAAAGTTTTGAATGTGCTCGATCTCAAATTCGAGATGGAGACAGCCTTGGTCGGCGGTGCCGCCTATGAAGCGCACGGCCA
>JANOTE010000094.1:0-2363 GCA_031416195.1 Rhodoferax sp. | reverse complement strand
AAAAGAAAACCAATTCGTTGCCCCCGGATCACCAGCCTTCAATAACCAAGCCGTCAACTCGCTTGCCATTGGTCGCGGCAACAACAACCGCATCATCTTCTCTGGCGTGGAAGACCTCGGTGGTGGCCTGGCCGCTACTTTTGCGGCCCAGATGCGCTTTGAGCCTTCTACAGGCAATGTGGAAAGCAACGGCCGTCCCATTTTCCAGGGTGAGACCACCGTCGGCCTGCGCGGCGGTTTCGGCGCTTTGAAACTCGGTCGCTGGTTGTCTGCCAACCAGCAATTGAACGGCGGCATCATTGACCCTTGGGGCGTGACGACCGTGGCCACCCTGCCTTACGCGCCCGGCTTTGCTACGAGCCCTGGCGATGCTGGCGGTGAAGGCCGTATCGGCAGCGCGATTTTCTACTCGAGCCCGAGGTTCGGCGGTGCGGCGGGCCACTTGACCCTGGGTACTGCCAAAGGCGCAACCGGCAAAACCTACCGGTCACTGGCGGGTTCTTACAACAATGGCCCCATCAATGCCATGATCGGCTATGAGCGCAACGTTCAAGGCGACTCCTTGGTCAATTTGGGTGCCAATTATGATCTGGGCGTTGCCAAGATTTATGCCGGTTATGGCCGCACCAAAGGCGGCTCCACCCTTGACCGCGCTGGCGGTGCCTTCAATGCTGTTGCCTCAACCGCCTTCATGGGTGGCCTGAACAGCGGTACTGCTGCTTCTACCGGCCAAGGCCAGGTCGCAGTAAATGGCATTGTGTCAGCCGTCTCGATCGGTGCAAAAATCCCGTTGGGTGCTGCCACGATTCTCGTGGGTTACGGTCGCGTCAAGGGTGACGTGGTTGGCGCGGTTCGCAACAATGCTGATCACAAACTCGGCCTGGGCGTGAACTACGCGTTGTCCAAGCGCACGTCGGTTTACTCTGACATCGCCGCTGTCACCAACAACAAGGTGTTGAACGACCGCGTATTAGGAACCTTCGGTGCCCGCTCGACCCAGTTCGACGTGGGTATTGCCCACTCCTTCTAATTTGATGCTGGCCTGGGCCAGCATTGGATTGAAGCCACTGGATTGAAGCAATAAATAGCTGAAAAGTCAAAGCCGCCAGGCACCTGTCTGGCGGCTTTTTTTCGCTGCATTTTTGTCCTTGGATAAATGTCTCCTGTGATGGTTTTTCTCGCAAGAACACGCCTGCAACTTGGCGCGCTGCTGTGCTGCCTGCTGCTTGGCGCGTGCGCAACCCGCCCGACTGCGGACCCACTGGCTGCTGCCATTGGCGCAAGCGCGTGGGCTCTTGCCAGCGATGCAGGCCAGACCAGCCAGGTGTCGCCAGGCTTGCGCCCTGGGTGGCGCCATCTCAAGCTGCCGGGCAAACAGGACAATCAATTTACGCCGGTGGTTGAAGACCGCCGTGTCGCCATGCTGGTGCAGTCGGACACGTCGGCAAGTCTGCTGCGCCAGCAAGTCCACGTGGCATCGCACGAACTGGGCAGCGTCAAATTTTCCTGGAAAGTCCCCGAGCTGATTGCCCAGGCCGACATGGCTTTGCGCCATACCGACGATTCTCCGGTGCGCATCGTGCTGGCTTTTGAAGGGGATCGCAGCCGCTTTTCTGACAAAAATGCCATGCTGTCCGAGCTGTCGCACACCCTCACAGGCGAGCCATTGCCTTACGCCACCTTGATGTATGTGTGGTGCAACACCCGCGCACCAGGCAGCGTGATCGTCAACCCGCGCACGGACCGCATCCGAAAAATCGTGGTCGAGTCAGGTGCCAAAAACCTGAATCAATGGCTGGACTATGACCGCAACATTCGCGCCGACTTTGAAAAGGCATTTGGTGAGCCCCCCGGCGCGCTGGTGGCCATCGGCATCATGACCGATACCGACAACACCCAGAGCATGGCGAAGGCGTGGTACGGGAAGGTCAACGTTGGGGCGAAAGGCAAGGGCGTGCAAAACGCGCTGGGGGACATGCGGTAGCAAAAATGCCCAGCCCACTTGACATCATGTATTGACCCACATTTTTTTGCCACTTCGATTTTGCGGTACATTAAAAAGATGGTGGCTATAACGTTCGATACTCTTAAATTCGCTGAAAAACTGATAGCTGCTGGCGTGCCAGAAGCACAGGCAAAGGCGGAGGCGTCAGCGTTGTCGGAAGTGCTGGAGATCAATCTCAAGGATCTTGTCACCAAAGAGCATCTGGATTACAAGTTGGCCGAGCTAAAGGCGGACCTCATCAAATGGGTCGTTGGGCTGGCCTTGGCGCAATCGGGGTTGCTGGTCGGCATATTGCTCAAGTTGGCGTAGACCCACATTCAAGCTGCTCTAGCAGCCTGTCGGACTTATGGCGTCGATA
>JANOTE010000093.1:0-3230 GCA_031416195.1 Rhodoferax sp. | reverse complement strand
CCACGAAAAGCTTGGGGCGTCAGCGCGGAAGTTATTTTGCGCAGACTAATGGACACTGGTCGCCTGTCGCAAGATCAATACGTTGCGTATCGACGCTGGCGCGGGCAACCTTCCACTAAAAAGGCTGACAGCGGCAGTCGGGAGTGGCGGCATCGGGAGCCCAAGCATATTTTTGGCGACAGGTTTGTGCGTACCGTTCTGGATTCGCTCAATGAACGCCAGATCACGCTGGCCAAAGCCAGCGGCTACCTGGACAGTTTGAAAATCAAGGATTTGCATCAACTGCAAAGGCACTATGCAGGTCTTTGATGCGTCATCCATGATTTACGCGTGGGACAACTATCCCGTTAATCAGTTTCCCGGACTTTGGGAGTGGATGGCAGAACAGATCGATCAAAAAGACCTTGTGATGCCGAGCGTTGCATTTGACGAAGTGCTTCACAAAACACCTGATTGCGGAGACTGGCTAAAGGCGCAGTCCATCAAACGTCTTGCGATGAGCAATGCAATCCTGCAAGACGCATTTCGCATCAAGGGTTTGCTAGGGGTTGCAGACGATAAGTACCACACCAAAGGCGTTGGTGAGAATGATATTTTTATCATTGCTACTGCACGGGCATATCAGGCCGAATTGATATCTGACGAAAGAAAGCAAATTACTTTACCGAAAGACTCGACACAAAGAAAAATCCCGGCGGTGTGCGCCATGACTGAGGTTAATGTGCCTTGCATCAATTTCATTGATTTCATTCGACGCACGGGTCAGGTTTTTCGGTAAGTGCTGGTTTGTCGTCAATACCCAGTCTTGGATGCTTGCTTAATTGCAAATCTATTTAGCTAACTAAAGCCTGCTAAAAGCTAATTTAATCAACAACTTAAGTGCTTAAAAGCAAACCGGATTTCAAGTTTTCCACTGCTTTGAAAAGGTTGTGTTGAGAAAATGGCGTTCTTTATGCATATAGATGCCGACCTGTATAGAAAACGCAGTTTTCTATACAGGACAGCGATCTCGCAAGGCCATTTTATCGACACACCACCAAATACGTCGATAAATACGATAAATATCGACATAACCAATTGACGTGTCGATGCCATCAACATAAACTGCCTGAAATTCAAATTTATGTCGAAAAAATTATAAAAATTAAACATGAGCACCGTACTCTGGAAGGCAGACCAGCCCTACAACAACCTGCCGCCGCTACCGCCGGGCGCAGACCTGGAGACGCGGGCAGTACTCAAGCAGTGCATTGCGGCGCGGGCAGCGCTGGCTGAACTGAAGCAGGCGGCGCAGCTGATACCGAACCAGGCAGTGTTGATCAACACATTGCCCTTGCTTGAGTCGCGGGCCAGTTCGGAGATTGAAAACATTGTGACCACGGCAGACAAGCTCTTTCAGCACCAGCGCAATGAAGAGCATGCCGACCCGGCCACCAAGGAGGCGCTACGCTACAGCCGCGCGCTGCTGCAAGGTTTTGATGCCTTGAACCAGCACCCGCTAAGTACGCGCAGTGCTGAAGACATTTGCACGCACATCAAGGCTGTAGAAATGACCGTGCGGCGCACGCCAGGCACGCGGCTTTCAAACGGTGCCACAGGCGAGATTGTCTACACGCCGCCAGAAGGCGAAGGCACGCTGCGCGACCTGCTGGGCAACTGGGAGCGTTACCTGCACAACGAGGTAGAGCATGACCCGCTGGTGCGCATGGCGGTGGGGCACTACCAGTTTGAGGCAATTCACCCGTTTACCGATGGCAATGGCCGCACTGGGCGCATCATCAACAGCCTGTACCTGATTGAGCAAAACCTGCTCACGCTGCCCATCCTTTATTTGAGCCGCTACATCATTCAGAACAAGGCTGACTATTACCGCCTGCTGCTGCAAGTCACGCGCGAGCAGGCCTGGGAGCCGTGGATTATTTACATCCTCAAGGGCATTGAAGAAACCGCCACATGGACGACCGCCAAGATTGCTGCCATGCGTGCGCTGACAGAGCACACCACGGCCTACGTGCGCAGCCGCCTGCCCAAAATTTACAGCCACGAGTTGGTGAGTTTGATTTTTGAACTGCCTTATTGCCGTATTACCAACGTGCAAGAGGCTGGCATTGCCAAGCGGCAAACAGCGTCGCAATATTTAAAGCAACTGGTGGACATTGGCGTGCTGGTTGAAAATGCTGAGGCCAAAGAAAAACTGTTTATTCACCCCAAGCTGATGCAACTGCTGACGCGGGACAGCAATGATTTTGCGCGTTACCCAATGCCAGCATGAACGAAGCCGAGACCCGCGCCGAGCATATTGACCCCGCCCTGAAAGCCGCTGGCTGGGGCGTGGCAGATAGCAGCGTGGTGCGGCGCGAGTTTCGCATTACCGAGGGACGGCTGCAAGGCGGTGGCGTGCGGGCCAAGCCAGAGATTGCTGACTACGTACTGGTCTACCGCAACACGCAACTGGCCGTGATTGAAGCCAAAGCCTGGGACAAGCCGCACACTGAAGGCGTGGCGCAGGCCAAAAGCTATGCAGGCAAGCTGGCCGTTCGCCACTGCTATGCCACCAACGGTCAGGCGATATACGGCATAGACATGGCTACGGGCGTCGAGGGCGATGTAGCCGCCTACCCCAGCCCGGAGGCGCTGTGGGCATTGACATTTGCTGAACAGAACGCCTGGCGCGACCGCTTTGCGGCCATACCCTTCCCAAACAAAAGTGGTACCTGGGACATTCGCTTTTATCAAGAGATTGCGGTTAACCGCGTGCTTGAAAAAGTCAGCCTGAATGGCGGCGTGGGCGACAAGCGCATCTTGCTGACGCTGGCTACCGGCACAGGCAAAACGTCGATTGCATTTCAAATCGCCTGGAAGCTGTTTCAAAGCCGCTGGAACCTGAGCGGCGAGCCCACGCGCAGGCCGCGCATTTTGTTTTTGGCTGACAGGAACAATCTCGCCAATCAGGCTTACAACGATTTCACGTCGTTCACAGCGTTTGCAGAAGACGCATTGGTGCGCATTGACCCGGCAGCTATCGGCAAAAAAGGAAAGGTGCCGAAGAACGGCAGCATCTTTTTTACGATCTTCCAGACCTTCATGAGTGGGCCACCCAAAGACGGCAAGCCTTCACCGTATTTTGGTGATTACCCAGCCGACTTTTTTGACCTGATCATCGTTGACGAATGCCACCGGGGTGGCGCGAATGACGAAGGCAACTGGCGCGGCATTCTTGATTACTTTGC
>JANOTE010000092.1:0-3837 GCA_031416195.1 Rhodoferax sp. | reverse complement strand
TCACTACAGCTTCTGAAACACCCAACGCCCGCAAGACGAGCGCAGCGGCAAAACCCGTGCGGTCTTTGCCAGCAGTGCAGTGAAATACGAGCGGCGCGTCGTCCTCCAGCAGATGCGCAAACAGCTCGGCAAAGCGCGGCGAGTTGTCATGCACAAAGGCGCGGTAGGTCTGCTGCATCAGGTGTACCGCCATTTCAGGGCGGATGTCGTTGCCCTTTTCCAGCAGGGCCTGGATGGCTTGCACAACGGTCGGCTCAATCGCCAGCGAATGAACCCGTGCGCCAGGAATCGCACAGACTTGGGACTTGCGCTCCGCCGCGCCCCTGAAATCAAGCACCCGCGCGACGTTGAGCTGATTGATCTGCGCGACATCCTCGCCACTGAGCAACCCCAGGTGGTCCGATCGAAACAGCTTGCGCCACACCACTGTTTGCCCCGCGTGGCCGATGTAGCCCCCCAGATCGCGGAAATTGGACGCGCCGTGCAGCGGGACTGCGCGATTGAAAGAACGATGGGTAGAGCTGATGCTTGGGTTCATGTCTGGATTTTATCGATCACACGGGAGCGGGCAGGCCTGGGGGTAGATCAAAAAAAGCATCATTACACTCAGGCACTATGGAACTCAACTTTGATGCCGTCACCACCCCGCTGCGTTCGGCCGCAACCGTCATGCTGCTGCGCGACTCGTCGGCTGGGCTGGAAATATTTTTGATCAAGCGCCACGGCTTGTCGGACGTGCTGGGCGGGGCCTATGTCTTTCCTGGCGGCAAGGTGGACGGCGCGGATGCCGAGCTGGACGCAGACGCGCATCTCGACCAAGCCCCAACCGTGCTGCACGCCAGCTTGAATGAGCCTGAGATTGACGCGCGCACCGCCAGCGGGCTGTACGTCGCTGCGATTCGCGAAGCGTTTGAAGAATGCGGAATCCTGTTTGCGCACGGTGCAACTCAGGCGCAGGCTACCCGCGCCACCGCACTCGCACGCGAGGGCTATGCATTTGACGAAGTGCTGGCGCAAATGCAACTACGCTTGCAAACGCTAAGCCTGGCCCCCTGGTCGCGCTGGATCACGCCGCGTATGCCTTCCGTGATGAACAAGCGCTTTGACACCCGCTTTTTTGTCGCCGCCTGCCCCGCAGATCAGCTTGCGAGCCACGATAACCACGAGGCCACCGAAAGCCTGTGGATTTCGCCGCGCGCGGCGCTTGAGCAATACCGAAGTGGCCAGATCGAACTGGCTCCGCCGCAGATCATGAGCCTGGCGCATCTGTCGCGCATGGGCACGGTACATGCCGTCATGACCGAGGCGCGAAGTCGTCTGCCAGCGGCGATTAACCCCGAGCCGTTTGACGAAGACGGTAGCCGTGTAATTTGCTACCCTGGCGACGCACGCCACTCGGTGCAGGTGCGCGTGATGCCAGGCCCCACGCGGCTGCGCTATGTGAACAAGCGGTTTGAGCCGACCGAAGGTTTTGATGCGCTTTGGCTTTGATGCGCTGTTGCAGTAGTCAACCTTTGCTCGCCATCCCCAGCCGCTCGATCGTGGCCTTCTCGGCGGAGTAGCTGTCGCGGGCGAACTTGGTGTACGCCTCGGTGCCCAGGTAAATCACCGACTGGTCGTACTTTTCGAACGTAGCCAGCACGGCCGGGTCTTCCAGCGTCTTCTTGAACGCGTCGTGAACGCGCACGACGATGGCTGGGTCCATGCCCTTGGGGCCGCACACGCCAAACGGTGAATCCGACACGGTCTGATAGCCCAGCTCATCGAGCGTGGGCACGCTGGCCCAGCGCTTGGTGCGCTTGCTGCCGTAGGTGGCCAGCAGGCGCAGCTTGCCGGCGTCCACATGCGGGCCCCAGCCGGTTGCATCACTCGCCGCCATGATGTGCCCACCCAAAATCGCCTGCATATTGTCTGCATTGCCTTTGAACGGCACGTTGGTCAGCTTGATGCCCGCGCGCTGCGCAAATTCTTCCACCGCCAAATGCGGGCTGGTGCCAATGCCAGTGTGGCCGTAGGTGATCTTCTCGGGGTTGGCCTTGGCGAAATCAACAAAATCCTTGATCGTATTGAACGGCGAATTTGCAGGCACCACCAGGCCGAAGGTGTAGCCGGTCAGGCAGGCAATCCAGGTGAAATCTTTGAGCGTGTCGAACTGCACTTTTTGCATGTGCGGAATGCGAAACACACCATGCGGCAATTGCGCCAGCGTATAGCCATCCGGCTTGGCGTTGACCAACTCATTCGCGCCCAGCATGCCGCCCGCGCCGGGCTTGTTGTCCACGATCACGCTTTGACCCAGAATCTTGCCCGCACTTTCAGCCAGCGCGCGCATCACCGCGTCAGTAGACCCGCCTGCGGGCCACGGGCAGATGTAGCGAATCGGGCGCGCCGGGAAGGCTTGCGCAAAGCTCAGTTGCGGCAGCGCGATGCTGGCGGCAGCGGCGCTGGCGAGTTTGAGGACTTGGCGACGATGGAGGTGTTGAATCATCATGTTGTCTCTGGTGGTAGTTACAGGTTTGTCTGTTCATCGTCATTCTAGATTTACTATATATTTAGTAGCTAGTTGCGCACATTATTCGGGAGCTAGAGGCAGATTTAATTCATAATTTGATCAAAAATTACTTCTTCACAGAAGAAATTAACCTGTGAGTTAATTTATTCAAGATTTTGACGTATTTTCCATCTTAATCTGAGTTTGCCAGCCCTAGAATGAAGTGACAACCCCAGGGAATCCATGAGTCAAATTCTCATCAACGACTATCTCAGACAGCTCGACATCATCAAGAAGGTAAGCGGTAGCCGTCGCGAAACCAATCTCCGCGAAGCGTTTAAGGACTTGCTCAAGGCTTGGGGCAAGCAGCAAGACCTGACCTTTATCGCCGAACACGGCATGAAAACCGCCACCAAATCCAGCATTACGGTAGACGGCGTGCTTTTGCACGAGCTGCGATTGCCCCTGGGCTATTGGGAAGCCAAAGACGCTGACGACGACCTTGATGAAGAGGTCAGCAAGAAATTTAAAAAGGGCTATCCGCAAGACAACATCATCTTCAGCGACGATGCCACCGCCGTGCTCTGGCAGCAACGCAAGGAGGTGTTGCGCTGCGACATGACCGATTCGCAGGCGCTGTCCAAGCTGCTCAAGCTGTTCTTCAGCTTCGAGCGGCCCGAGATCGCGGGCTTCCGCGCGGCAGTAGAGCAGTTCAAGACCGACCTGCCCGCCGTGCTTTTGGCCCTGCGCGAGATGATCGAGCTTGAGAACACCAAAAACCCCGGTTTCAGAGCCGCAGAGGTCAAGTTTCTCGCCCATGCGCAGGAAGCCATCAACCCCGCGCTGACCGATGCTGATGTGCGCGAGATGCTGATCCAGCACATCCTGACTGAAGAAATTTTTGCCAAGGTATTTGACGACAGCGATTTCCACCAGCACAACAACGTGGCGCGCGAGCTGTATGCGCTGGAGGGCGCATTCTTCACTGGTGCTTTGAAGAAGCAAACTCTCAAAGGCCTTGAAACCTACTACGCCGCCATCCGCGCCGCCGCTGCGCAGATTGCAGCCACGGCGAGAAGCAGACCTTCCTGAAAATCATTTACGAAAACTTCTACAAGGTTTACAACACCAAGGCCGCAGACCGGCTGGGTGTGGTCTACACGCCCAATGAAATCGTGCGCTTCATGATCGACGGGGCCGACTGGTTGTGTGAGAAACACTTCGGTAAAAACCTCATCGATAAGGATGTAGACATCCTCGACCCCGCCACCGGCACGGGCACTTTCATCTGCGAACTGCTGGAGCACTTCCGCGGGCAGCCCAAAAAGCTGGAGCACAAATACAAA
>JANOTE010000091.1:0-7745 GCA_031416195.1 Rhodoferax sp. | reverse complement strand
CCAGCAGGGCGTGCAACAGGCCGCAGTCGCGCACGTACACCTTGGGAGAGCGCGCCAGGCGTTTGCCCACGTTGCCGACCCAGGGTTGCAGGCGGCGCACCAGCATCAAATCGCACAGCACGTCGATGTAGCGCGCCACCGTGCTGCCCGAAATGGCCAAAGCACTGGCCAGTTGTGACTGGTTGAGCAGTTGGCCTTGATGATGGGCCAGCATGGTCCATAGCCTGCGCAACGTCGTGGCGGGTATGCGCAAGCCGAGCGCCGGAATGTCGCGCTCCAGATAAGTAGTGATGAACGATTCACGCCAGCGCAAGCTGGCAGCGTCGCTGCGCGCCAAGTATGACAACGGAAAGCCGCCGCGCAACCACAGGGCGGCCTGCTGAGCGTCGATGGCGCTCGTGTTTGCAGTGGCCGGGCCTGAGCCGGGGCCTGGAGCGCGCGCCTGGGCCCGTTCGCGAGTCTGAAAGGGTGTGATCTGCAAGGTGGCGACGCGCCCCGCCAGACTCTCAGCGGCCTGGCCTAGGAGTGCGCCGCTGGCCGATCCCAGCAGCATGAACTGGCCCACTTGTAAATTGAAAGACAAATCCGTCTTCCTCAGCAGCAGCATCACTGAAATTTCTAACCGTTGGAAATTACCGACACCACTTCGCTTTAGCAGTGATACCTTCGCTGCACCATGAATCCACCTGCCACGCTCCAACACTGCCGCCAGCTTGACAGCGACGACCCGCTGCGCCAGTTGCGCGATCAGTTCAGCTTGCCGCCTGGCATCATCTACCTGGATGGCAACTCGCTCGGTGCGCTGCCCAAGGCGACGGCCAGCCGCGTCGCTGATGTAATCACCCGGGAGTGGGGCCAAGGCCTGATTCGTTCCTGGAACAGCGCCGGCTGGATTGACCAACCTGCACGCTTGGGCGACAAGATTGCGCGCTTGATTGGCGCGGGGCCGGGTGAGGTTGTGGCGACGGACAGCACGTCCATCAACCTGTTCAAAGTGCTCAGTGTGGCAATGCAAATCGCAGCGCATCAATCGCCCACGCGCAAGACCGTCTTGAGCGAGCGCAGCAATTTTCCGACTGATCTCTACATGGCTGAAGGCCTTTGCCGCACGCATGGTTTTACGCTGAAGCTGGTGGATGCGCAGGAGATTGAAGCGACGCTCGGCGCGGATGTGGCGGTGCTCGTGCTGACCCATGTGAACTACCGCACCGGTGCCATGTTTGACATGGCGACGGTCACTCAGGGTGCTCAGCGCGCGGGAGCACTCACCGTTTGGGACTTAGCACACAGCGCGGGGGCAGTGCCCGTGGATTTGACGAAGGCTGGCGCCGACTTTGCGGTGGGCTGCGGCTACAAGTTTTTGAATGGTGGGCCGGGTGCGCCCGCGTTTGTTTGGGTCAACCCTCACCACGTCCTACAGGCTAACAACGTTGTGCCGCAGCCGCTGCAGGGCTGGCTCGGCCACGCGGCTCCCTTTGCATTCAAACCCGGCTATGCACCGGCTTCGGGCATCACGCAATACCTGTGCGGTACGCCGTCGGTATTGGGCATGGCCGCACTGGATTGCGGGCTCGACACGCTTCTGGCTGCCCAGCCGCTGGGTGGCATGGCCGCGCTGTATGCCAAGTCGCTGGCGTTGTCTGATCTGTTCGTGCGCTTGGTTGAAGAGCACTGCGCAGGGTATGGTTTGACTATCGTGACCCCGCGTGCGCACGCCCAGCGCGGCTCGCAGGTGTCGCTGTCGTGCGAATCAGCACGGGCCTACGCGATCATGCAAGCGCTGATTGCGCGCGGGGTAATTGGCGACTTTAGGGCTGGCGACGGCGCATCGCAGCCCGACATCCTGCGATTCGGTTTCACGCCGCTCTACAACGGTTTTGAAGATGTTTGGCACGCGGTGGATCACCTCAAACAGGTGCTTGAAACGGGTGAATGGACTCAGGGACAGTTCAACCAAAAAAATGCCGTCACCTGAAACGGGTATGCTGGCACTGCTCCCATTTTTTTGCAATTGATTCAAGAGGTTAGACATGCTGAACAAAGTCATCATTCACACAGCCACCGCCCTGGCATTGGCCGCTGGATTTGCTGCTCACGCGCAAGACAACCGGGTGGACACCATCCGCATCGACGCGCCGGAGTTGGCCAAGTTCGGCCAATTCAGCATCGGCGTGAAGACTTTGAAGATGACCAACCCCAAACAGTTGGACATCCTCAAAGCCAAGGCGGGCGAGCCGATTCCCAGCTACGACCGCCCGTTGACGGTGGAGGTCTGGTACCCCGGCAAAGCGGCTGATGCACCCAGCAGTGGTCAGTACCGCACTTTCATCCGCGACGGCAAAACTGAAACGACACTCAGCGGCAAAGCGACGCGTGAGGCTGCGGCGGATGCGAGTGGCGCGCCCTACCCGCTGGTCATCATCTCCCACGGCTACCCTGGCAATCGTTTTTTGCTCAGCCACCTGGCCGAGAACTTGGCCAGCAAGGGCTACGTGGTGGCCTCGATCGACCATACCGACAGCACTTATGGCGACCAGGGCGTTTTCGGCAGCACGCTGTTGAACCGCCCGCTGGATCAGCTCTTTGTGCTCAACGAGATAGCGAAACTTAACGCCAATGACCCTGGCGACACGCTCAAAGGATTGGTCAACGCGGACAACACGGCGTTGATTGGGTACTCGATGGGCGGGTATGGCGTGGTCAACACGATTGGCGGTGGCTTCACGTCCTCCGCTGTCGCAAGCACGCTGGCTCCGCCCAACGGCGCACTGGCCGCGCGCCAGGCAGGCAGTGCTGCGCATATTGCGTCGATGGATAACCGCATCAAAGCCGCAGTGGCCTTTGCGCCGTGGGGCTGGAATCGTGGCTTCTGGGACGCGGCGGGCTTAAGCGCCATCAAAACCCCCATCTTTTATTTGGCAGGCAGCGTGGACGATGTCTCTGGCTACGCACCCGGCGTGCGCAATATCTATGAAGGCAGCGTGAATGCGCCGCGCTTTTTGTTGACCTATGAGAACGCCAATCACAATGCAGGCGCACCGATCCCGGCCCCCAAAGAGGCCATGTTCCCCCCGGCGGGTGTCACAACCAACCCCGCCAATCACTACATTGACGCGGTGTGGGACAACGTGCGCATGAACAACATCGCGCAGCATTTCACCACGGCGTTCCTGGGCAAATATCTCAAGAACGATGCCACGATGGACAGCTACCTGAGCCTGGTTGAAAACGCCAAAGACGGCAAATGGTCGGCCGAGACCACGGGCGCTTTCAAAGCCGATCACACCTACTGGAAGGGTTTTGCAAACCGCACGGCGGCGGGCCTGCGGCTTGAGCAGAAGAAGCCCTGAACTGCGGCTGTCGACCAGCACAGCCATGAAGACTACTGCCAACATCGTTGCGGATGAGGCAGCGCAGTTGGACTTCAGCCAGTCGATGAGCTACGGCGACTACCTCCATCTGGACGAACTTCTGGGTGCGCAAAAGCCGCTCTCGCCAGACCACAACGAGATGCTGTTCATCATCCAGCATCAAACCAGCGAGCTGTGGATGAAGCTGATGCTGCACGAGCTGCGCGCCGCGATTGACAACGTCGCCAAGGACGAGTTGGCTGGCGCCTTCAAGATGCTCGCGCGCGTGAGCAAAATCATGGAGCAACTGGTGCATGCCTGGGACGTTCTGGCCACTATGACACCGCCCGAGTACAGTGCGATTCGCCCGTACCTGGCCAACTCCAGTGGCTTTCAAAGCGCGCAGTACCGCTGTATTGAGTTCGCGCTGGGCAACAAGAACGCAGCGATGCTCAAACCCCACGCGCATCGGCCCGACTTGCTGGCGCAGGTGCAGGCGGCCTACGAGGCACCGTCGCTTTACGATGAATCGCTCAAGCTGCTGGCGCGCCGGGGTCTGGCTGTGCCCAGCAGCCACACGTCACGCGATTGGACTGAGGACTATCAAGCCAGCAGCGAGGTCGAGCAGGCCTGGCTTGTCGTCTACCGCAACCCCAAAGCGTATTGGGAGTTGTACCAGTTAGGCGAAGAGCTCACCGACCTGGAAGATGCCTTTCGTCAATGGCGCTTTCGTCATGTCACCACGGTGGAACGTGTGATTGGCTTCAAGCGCGGCACCGGTGGCACCGGCGGCGTACGCTACCTGCGCAAGATGCTGGATGTGGTGCTGTTTCCTGAAATCTGGACGCTGCGCACCGAGTTGTAATGAGTACAACCTGATCAACACTTCTGAAAGGCCGACGCTTGAAATCGTTGAAATCTGATGTTCGCGGAACCCTGAAACTGCTGGGTCCGGGCCTGATCACCGGCGCTGCTGATGACGACCCGAGCGGTATAGCCACTTATTCGCAGGCAGGTGCCCAGTTTGGCTATTCAATGCTTTGGACGGTGGTTTTTACTTTGCCGCTGATGGTGGCAATTCAAATCATCAGCGCCCGCATTGGGTATGTGACGCGGCTTGGGCTGGCTGCCAACATCAAGGCAAGTTTTCCGCGGTGGGTGCTGCTTGCTGTGGTCGGCATGCTGCTGGTTGCCAACACCCTCAACATAGCTGCTGATATCGCGGCGATGGCCGAGGCACTTCGCTTGTTGGTAGGCGGATCAGCCCACATCTATGCCGTGAGCTTCGGCCTGTTGTGTTTGGTGCTGCAAGTCTTTCTGCCCTATCAAACCTATGTGCGTTGGTTGAAATGGCTCACCTTGGCACTGCTGGCTTATGTAGCGGTGGTGTTCACGTTAAGGCTTGACTGGGCTCAGGTAACCCGTGAAGTGCTGCAGCCACGATTGGTCGCCGATCACGACACGCTGCTGATGGTTGTGGCGATTTTCGGCACCACCATCAGCCCTTACCTATTTTTTTGGCAGGCCAGCCAGGAGGTGGAAGACAGCACAAAAGGCGACCGTACAGCGAGTGAGCTGCGTCGCGAGCTCAAACGTATCAAAATCGACACAATCATTGGCATGACATTTTCCAACTTGATTGCTTTCTTCATTATTCTGAGCACTGCCGCCACGCTGCATGCGGCGGGCGTGACGAACATACAAACTTCTGCACAGGCAGCGGAAGCACTACGACCGTTGGCGGGTGATCTCACTTTCTTGCTGTTCAGCTTGGGCATTATCGGGACAGGCCTGCTGGCGGTTCCAGTGCTCGCTGGTTCCGCAGCTTATGCAGTAGCTGAGGCTGCGGGTTTTCGGGGCAGTCTGACCCTGCGCCTTCAACATAACGAAGGCCGCGGCTTTTACTCGGTGATCGCCGTAGCCACCATTGGCGGCGTGATCCTTTGCTTCACGCCCATGGATCCCGTCAAAGAGTTGTTCTGGTCAGCCGTCGTAAACGGCGTCATTGCAGTACCGATCATGGCCGTGATGATGCTGCTGGCCTCGCGCCGTCAGACGATGGGTGCCAGTGTTATAGGGCCACGCCTGCGTTGGCTCGGATGGATTACAACCGTCGTGATGGCACTGACCGTAGTTGCCACATTCACGTCGAGCTGAACCTTGAACCACCCATGAGCCGTATTGTCTCGCACGTGCGTGCCCGCCCCCGACTGTTGATCTCAATTTTGATTGGATTTGCTGCTGCCTTGCTGCTGTCTGGCACGCTTGGCTTGGTCACCCGCAGCTTGATCGGCTGGAATATCACGGTATGGCTTTACCTGTTTTTGGTGGCTGCAATGATGCGACAGGCCGACCACCTCAAACTGCGCCGCATTGCGGTCGCCCAGGCGGAGGGGACTGCAACGGTGCTTACCATCGTTGTGCTTGCTGCTTTGGTCAGCGTGGCGGGAATCGTGGTCGAACTGTCTGCCGCCAAGGTGCAAGGCGCAGCGCACGCCTGGCCGCACGTTGCATTCGCACTGTCCACGGTGGTCGGTGGCTGGCTGCTGCTTCCGGTGGTTTTTACGATGGCGTACGCCAGTCTTTTCTTTCGCACAGCACATGGCACTGGGTTGCTTTTTCCAAATGCAGAGAAGAACTTCAACCCGAATTACATCGACTTCCTCTACTTTGCGTTCACGATTGCGGTGGCATCCCAGACGGCCGATGTCAGCGTGTCGACCCAAGCCATGCGGCGACTGGTGCTGTTGCAGTCCATTCTGTCGTTTGCCTTCAACACCGCGATTTTGGCGCTCTCCATCAACATTGCCGCCAGCATGTTTTAGGGTGCCTGCGATATCACTTTCGCTTAACCAAACGTTTACCAAGCGTTTACCAAATCGAGGCGACCAGATCACTGGCTCCATCCGCAATCGGTTAACCTAAATCCTGCCTGACCTGGAAGACACCTTTCGCCAATGGCGCTTTCGTTATGTCACCACGGTAGAGCGTGTGATTGGCTTCAAGCGCGCTACCGGTGGAACCGGTGGCGTGAGCTACCTGCGAAAAATGCTGGATGTGGTGCTGTTTCCTGAGATTTGGACGCTGCGCACCGAACTGTGACCGGGCTTATTGGGACGGTGCGCGGGAAGGGTGAACCTGTGTCACCCGCACGCAGTTAAACATCTGCTGCAAGCCATCAAAGTCCCATTGCTCAATGCTCAAAGTACCAGGCGGTAGCTGTGCTTGGCCGGTGCCGCCCCAGTACAGCACATTGACAGAATTGGGGACACCTGGCCGCACTCGTCTTGACACTGCGGTGCCCGCTTGAACCGCCCACACAGGCCGTGGCAAGGCGTGAATCTGCATGACGTATGGCAAGTGAATATGCCCGCCCATCACGATGTCAGCCCCGGCATCCGCCCAACGCTGCAACGCCGCTGCGTGTCCACGCACACGATGCACGGCATCCTCTGGGCGCTGGACTGCCATCGGTTGATGCACCACCACTACGCGAAGTTGTTGGGCGCTGGCGGACTTCAGCCTCAATGCGACCCGTTCAATTTGCGCTGGCGACAACTCGCCGTGCTTGTGCCTGTACGCACGCGTGGTGTTGACGCACAGCACCAGCAGGTTGGGGCAGGAATGCAACGGCTCCAAATCAACGCCGAACGCTTTAATGTAGTTGGCGTAGGGCCAAAAGAGCCTGGCTACGCCATTGAAGAGAGCAATGTCGTGATTACCGGGCATGGCGACCATCGGTGCGCCGAGGCGATCCATAAACTCACGCGCCGCTGCAAACTGCGACCACTTCGCCCGCTGGGTGATATCGCCAGAAAGCACCAATAAATCAGGCCGCAAGCGCTGCGCCAAATCGATCAATGCATGCATCACCTCAGGCCGCTCGGTACCAAAATGGGTATCCGAGATTTGCATCACCACGCTCATAGCTTCACCTCCTAACGTCACATCGGCAGCTTTGCGGCGGCAGCACTGTCCACGAGGGCGACCTCGGGCTTGAGCAGATACAAAGGCTTGGCAGACACTGAGAATTCAATCGGCGAGGGCATCCATTGCACTTCGCCGTCAAAAGCGACTTTGACTTTACGTCTGCCGTAGTCCAGCCGCGGGCGCACCACCATGTGATCGAAGGCAAAACTCTCCACGCTATCGGCCTCGCCCAGTGTACCCATGGCACCGTTGAGCATAAGACGCATCATTGCCCAGGTGCCGATAGGCCGCAACATAACAGCCGCGATGCTGCCATCGTCCAGCGCGCCTCCAGCTCCCTGCCCTGCCTGCTCACCGACTTTGACGCCGACCTGTTCCAGCTGTAGCCGGTTGTTTCCCACAAACAGAGTGGGCGTACGAACCTCACGCACGACCCGGTCAAGCTCAATGCGCAAACGCAACTGG
>JANOTE010000090.1:0-2399 GCA_031416195.1 Rhodoferax sp. | reverse complement strand
CCGCGCCCTGGGCGATGCCGGCCGGCCCCAGCCGCACGGTGCCGCTGGTGGCGCTGGCCTGGGGCCGCAGCGGCGACAAGGGCGACCTGTCGAACATCGGCCTGATCGCCCGCCGGCCCGAGTGGCTGCCGCTGCTGTGGGCCCAGGTCACGCCCGAGGTGGTCAAGGCCTGGTTTGCGCACCTCGTCAAGGGCCGTGTCGACCGCTTTCACCTGCCCGGCCTGCACGCGATGAACCTGGTGCTGCACCAGGCGCTGGAAGGCGGCGGGCCGGCATCGCTGCGGCTCGATCCGCTGGGCAAGGGCATGGCGCAAATGCTGCTGGAACTGCCGATCGCGGTGCCGGCTGACTGGCCGGTCTGACTGCCACAGCGCGTCGGCACGCCGCCCCGCCGCCGGAATTGTGTACACCTGCTGACAGCTTGGCACGGCGCGGCCGGCAGGCGGGCCCTTGCGCGGTGCAATGAATTGCGCCCCGGGCCCTGGGCGACTGATGGCACTTGCCCAACGTTTGAGGTGAGGCGGGACCAAAAGGTGGGACGCCAGGCCCGGGCTGGTGAAAATGTACGCGTACCGCCAGCCTGGGCCTGGCGGCCTGCCGTTGGGCCTCGCCTCGACCGAAGGGTTAGACATCGGTGTCGGGATCGCCGCGGCGAAACTTCTTCAGTCCAAGGGCCTCCATCAATCCGGAGTGAATGCGAAAGCTTGTTGCTGCATCGTCGAGGCGAATTGTTGGATCGATGTAGCGCCAGATGTACTCGGAGCCTCCGCCGACTCCGCCGGTTTTCTGATATCCAACGACGGAAAACTCGAAAAGCTGTCTTAGTACATGAAGTGACGAGGCACCGTTGACCAGAAGATCGGCGCGCCGGACGCAGGCCTGATCAAACTCTTCCCGAGTGAATTGCAGCGCTTCCAGTGACTTCAGTATGTCGATATAGTCGCGGTAGGCGGGCACGTGCTTAAAAATCTCGTCCGAAAGTTCCTTGAGAAGGTATTCTGAATATGGTGTGCGTGCGGCAATCAAGTCTTTGTTTCCAAGTTTTCCATCCGGGCTTCCGCCGCGTGCCTTATACGCTCGGAGCACTTCGTTGGCGAACTTGATCGCATCGCGGGGGCGCCGAAAGGTTCGATCAAGCATGTGCTTGTATTTCGTCTGTCTACCGGGCATTTCGTGCGCTTCATTGAACACGGTATCCCAGGTGCAGGGACCTTCCGTTTCGAGCGCTACAGCAAATCGACGCTCAAGGAGGTTTCGCAGGGTCCACTTTGTTCGCGGACTATCCCACTCAATGACAGACATGAAATTCTCAGTAAGTTTGTTCTTGTCTTCGAACTGCAGTGTCCTGTAGATGTCGTCTCGCAGGCACAGCACGACCGAGGTTCTCTTGTTCGCCTGTCGGAATGAATTATTTATCGAAGTAGCCGCAAGCAATAGCCCAGTTAGCATTTGAGAGTAGCGCTGATCAGTGGGATCAAAACCTTTGTCAAGTTCGTCAAAGCAAACATAATAGCTGTGGGCGGGATTTAGGCATGCAGCAATAGAGTCTGCGATGGAGCGGTTTACTTCTTGAAAAAGCCTTGGCAGATCGCTCATCGGCACCGACTCAAGGTCAACAGATGCGTCGACAATTCCTGCAATCTTCAAGTGCGGCTTTATCCGAAGCCGTTTGCCAGGTGTGAATAGTTGAGTTACATCCGGATTGCGGCTTCCGTAAGAATCAACAACGAAGCGCTCTATCTTGTCGAGTTCTTCAAGCGACTCCTCGCTCCAAGGCTGGCTTCCATCCTGATTTAGAAGAATTTTGGCGAGCGTAAGCAGGATCAGGTAGCGCCAGCTGTGCGTAAATCGTTGTTCTTCAGGTACTCCAACCATTCCCTGTAGGTTGTGATGGTGCCACGGGTACTCGGAGAATGTGTGTCCATAAGCGAAGACGTCATGCTCGCGGGTCCGAATTATTTTTCGGTAAATCGCTGTCTTGCCGCTGCCCTTGCGCCCAACGACAAGTGGCTTCCGATGGGCGATGGCTTCGCTGTAGGCCTCGTGATCTTGAAAGGCTTGGTCAAGGAGATCGTCGCTGTCAGCGTCGGTGCCACCGAAGTTGGGAACGTCTGCGAGTGCGCGCATATTGGTTTCCGATGTCTAACGAGCTAAGCGGGCGACGACGGCAGGACGCCGGGCCCGGGCTGGCGAAAATGTACTGCGTACCGCCAGACCGGGCCTGGTGGCCTGCCGTTGGCGCTCCGCTTGAGCGAGGGGTTAGACGCCCCTCGCTGTGGAGTGGACTTGAGGCTAGTAAACAAGTGTGAGGTGCTCCAGCCACTGATGAGCGTCGTTCGTGCTTCCATGCGTTGAAGTTGTGCCCAAGGCGGTTGCGGTGGCCGCTCCTGGCCGAAACG
>JANOTE010000089.1:0-6856 GCA_031416195.1 Rhodoferax sp. | reverse complement strand
GTCACTGAACAAGCCTGACCGCATGGTATTTGACCTGGATCCGGGCGACGGTGTACCGTGGCACCAACTGCAGGAAGCTGCGCAACTGGTACACGCGCTTCTGTCGCAGCTCGGTTTACAAGCCTTCCTCAAAACCAGCGGCGGCAAGGGTCTGCATATTGTGGTGCCGCTGCGACGAATACACGGCTGGGATACCGTCAAGGGTTTCTCACAGGCCATCGTGATGCACCTGGCCAGCACCATTCCACAGCGCTTCGTATCCAAAAGCGGGCCAAAGAACCGCGTGGGAAAAATATTTGTGGATTATTTGCGCAATGGCGCCGCTGCCACCACCGTGTGCGCCTGGTCGGCACGCGCGCGGCCCGGCTTGGGCATCTCGGTGCCTGTGGATTGGAGCGAGGTTGCCAGCCTGCGCGGCGCAGACCATTGGTGCGTACGCACCGTGCATCAGCGGCTGGATCAGGGCAATGCGCCCTGGAGCGCCTACAAGGCCGCTTCCCAAAGCCTGAGCGCCGCCATGAAGGCCTTGAACTACCCCAATACGACCCTCGACTAACAGGTTTGCGCAACAAGGAGAATTTATGCCAAGAGTGATCTGGAAAGGTGCAATCAGCTTCGGACTGGTGCATGTGCCTGTTGCTTTGTACCCCGCTTCCCAAGAGGTTGGTGTTGATTTTGACTGGCTCGACAAACGGTCAATGGACCCGGTGGGCTATAAGCGCATCAATAAGCGCACCGGCAAGGAGATCGCCAAAGACGACATTGTGAAGGGCATCAAATTGGACGATGGCGACTACGTAGTCCTGAGTGACGAGGAGATCAAAGCGGCATTTCCAAAGAGCACCCAAACCATCGAGATTGAGGCTTTTGTCAAAGCCAGTGAGATTGCTTTTGTGCTGCTGGAGCGCCCCTACTATCTGGAACCGATTGGCAAGGGTGAACGGGTCTACGCGCTGCTGCGCGAATCGATGCAGCAGGCCGGCGTGATTGGCATTGCCCGCTTGGTGATGCACACCAAGGAACACTTGGCCGCGTTGATCCCTTCAGGCGCCGCATTGATGTTGAACACCATTCGCTGGGCGACAGAAATGCGCCCAGTCGATGAACTGAAACTGCCAGCTCAGGGAAAGGCTTCCACCAACTTGAAACCAGCCGAGCTGAAGATGGCCGCCCAGCTTATCAGCGACATGACCGGGCCGTGGGATGCAGATGCCTATACGGATAGCTTTGGAGCTTCCATCAAAGCCTTGGTCAAGCAGAAGGTGGACGCGGGAAAGACCGAACAGGTCACGCCGCTGGAAGATGCCGCCGATGTGGCCAACGCATCGAACGTGGTCGATCTGACGGCATTGCTGGCAAAAAGTCTGGAACGGCGCAAAGCACCAGCGGGAAAGGCGACTTCGATCATCAAGTCGGTGGCTAAACCTGCGGTTAAACCGGCACCGAAGCAGGCGGCAAAACTTGTCGCTTGAGCACGCGCAGACCTGCTGGGTTGCGGTGCAGGGTCACTGCCATTTCCGACGTTAATTAGGGGCCATCTCCTACAGTCCAAATTAAACGATTGGGCGATGCTTCCCGTAGCATTTTGAAACTCTGGATTTGCAAGGACACCTATGAATTACAACCCGCGTTTTGCGGAGGTTTGCGGAGATGCAAGGTTGCCATCCCACCGAACTGGCAGGTTATTGGAAAAAAAATCGCCCGTGCAGTCGCAAGAAACCTCTGAGGAGTGGGATGCGCAGACACTGCGCGAACTGCTGGCCTCGAAGCTGGCCAGCGACCAGGTTATTGTGGTGTCCAACCGGCAACCTTTTTCGCACGACGATGTAGCGGGAAAGGCGACGTTAAAGCAACCCGCGAGTGGGTTGGTAACCGCGTTGGAGCCCGTAGTTCGGGCATGTCGTGGCACTTGGATTGCGCATGGCAGTGGTGAGGCAGACCGACATTTTGTGGATGCTTCCGATCGATGGGCAACGCCACCTGATAACGGCTCCTACCAACTACGCCGCATCTGGCTGACAGCACAGGAGCAAAAAGGGTATTGCGATGGTTTTTCCAACTCGGGGCTTTGGCCGCTGTGCCACATGGTGTACGTACGGCCAGCATTTGAAGAGCTCGACTGGCGGCATTACCAGGCCATTAACCGACGCTTTGCGAATGCTGTCGTACGTGAAGCCCGGGGGCAAGACCCGGTCGTACTGATACAGGATTACCACCTCGCGCTGGTTCCTGCGCTGGTGCGGGCGCAACTTCCAATGGCCACCATCGTGAGCTTTTGGCACATCCCCTGGCCGCACGCTCAACAAATGGGCATGTGCCCCTGGATGGGCGAAATCGTGCGGGGCCTGTTGGGGAGCGACATTGTTGGGTTGCAGACACAGCAGGATGCCCGCAATTTTGCCGATCTTGCTGCGAACACGGGCGCTCGGATTGCTCAGGGCGAATCGACAGAGATTTTCCATACCAGCCGCATCACACAAGTGCGCCACTACCCGATCTCAATCGCCTGGCCCACACCAACGGATGCCGCTGCACTGCCAAGTGTCAAATCCTGCCGCCGTGCAGCGCAAAAACAATGGTCATTGCCACCGCAGGGGCGGCTCGTTATTGGGGTTGATCGGTTTGACTACACCAAAGGAATCATCGAGCGTCTGCATGCCTTCGAGGAACTGATGGTGAGTCATCCCCAATGGCATGGGCTGGTTCGTTATGTTCAGATTGCGGCACCCACCCGGCAGGGTTTGAAGGAGTACACAGACTTTCAAATCCAGGTACACAAGGAGGTTGCCCGGATCAATGCGAAGTTTGCAGCGATCGGTGGTGTAGCCATCCTATTGCTGGACACCCACCATGACCGTGCGGCGCTGGACCGGCTGTACCGCGCGGCAGATGTTTGCCTTGTTACCAGCCTGCACGACGGCATGAACTTGGTGTGCAAGGAGTTTGTCGCGGCACGCGACGATGAACAAGGCGTGCTGGTGCTGAGCCAATTCGCCGGTGCGGCACATGAATTGGATGCCGCGCTGATCGTCAATCCGTACCACATTGCGCAGGTCGCTGAATCAATGCACCAAGCGCTCGTGATGCCAAAAGTAGAGCAGCGACGCCGCATGAGTGCGCTGCGCAACACTGTCAAATCTGCCAACGTCTACCGCTGGGCAGGCAACATCCTGACGGATGCCGCTGCGGTGCGTCGCGCAGTTGCGCCACACGCCGCGCGCTCTGGGCGCAAGTCAGCAACGCATAGCGACCATAGGCTTGACAACGAACCTATGCAGAGCGCTTGATGGCTGGTCTATTTTCCCCGCATGGTCTGCTCTCGGTGTGCCGCCTGGCGGCAACGCCTTCGGTACTTGCATTCGACCTTGATGGCACGCTGGCACCGCTGGTACCGCTTGCCGCAGATGCGAAGGTGCCTGCAAATACCGCTGCACACTTGAAGGCCCTTTCGCGCGTTTGGCCGCTGGGCGTGATCACCGGGCGCGCCATTGACGATGCAAGAGCGCGACTGGGCTTCACACCGCGCTACCTTTTTGGCAACCATGGAGCGGAGCGGGAGAACACACCGGCTTCACAGGTGTTGAAGGCCAGGCTGGATCCTTGTCGCGAGCACTTTCGGCGGCACAAGGCAGCCATGCAGGCGCGTTGGATTGTTTTGGAGGACAAGGGACTGTCACTGGCACTGCACTACTCGCTTGCCCCCAACGTTCCCATGGCCCGCGCGTGGCTGGATGCGCTGATCGAACCTGTCGGCGAACACGTTTGCGCCAGTTACGGACATTACGTCCTGAACATCCTGCCAGCCAATGCGCCCGACAAGGGCGATGCACTGCTGGAGATCATGCACGATTGCAAAGCGGTCAAGGCGTTGGTGGTGGGAGATGATGTCAATGATGAAATGGCATTTGAGAAGGCACCGGCTGGTTCGGTCACCGTCAGAATTGGCCCGCCGCAGGTACCCACTATGGCGCGCTTCAGGCTATCTTCGCAAAATCAAGTGAACCGGCTGCTGTCAATTCTGTTGGCGCTCAGGAGTTGATGGTACGCGGCGGTCTTGCCGCAGTTGCCGCCCGTCAAGCACAACTACTTAACATCAAGCAAAGCCCTCGTGCTGTGCAACAGAGCGTGTGTCACGGCACCATACGTCAAGCCGCATGTCGATCTCAAGCAGATGGCTGACGTGCGGCAAATCCAGGATCTTTGCGAGGCGCTGATGCACCTCATCGCCGTTGAGCGTGCAACCTTCTATCGGTCGACGCCAATGGCAGGCCAGTACGGTTCCGCCTGGGCGCAGCGAGGCCATGGCCTTGTGCGCTAAAGAATCCAGATCGTCGGGTTCCAGGTAAAAACCGAACTCACTGAGCACAATCAAATCGAACGTTTGAAGTGGCCACTGAAATGGAACCCAGGCTTGCTTGACTTCCACATTTGCGAGACCAGCCAGACGGACGGTCGCAAGGTTGACGGCTCTTTGCGAACCGTCGGTAACCAGCAGGTAATCGCAGCGGGTCGCCAGCGCTGCGGACAACTCGCCGTTGGCACAACCTGGCTCATAAGCACGTTGATAGCGCAATTGGGGCAGGCATGCCAAAGACAGCGCGCGCTTGCGCGACTCGTACCAGCGGGATTTGAGCTGCCACGGATCGGCATCACCCTCAAACAGTGCTTCAAAGTAGTCAGCTGTGTGCTTCATGGGGTTGAACTTCAGACGTAAAAAAATACTCCACTGGTCGCTGCGCTCGTTGCACAATTGCCTTGCCCAAAACCGCCCCGTTGGCCTGGCGGGATTCATCGAGCTGGCTCACATGCTGCGACAACGCAGCCTGCTTGCGATCACACGCTTGCAACGTCAACTCAAAACGCTGCAACCGTTGCCAAGGCACCAGGAGGTGTGAAGGTGTGGCCCAATGCCACATCCACACCGGCGCTTCAATCAAACAGCAACCTACCGCACAGCACGCCCACGAGGCTGCCAGCCCTGTGGCATCGTGATCCGGGTGTCCGTCCAGCCGCCAAGTGGTGACCACCACATCGGCAGGTCGAAGCAACCTCTGCAACTGCAATGACAGGCGCAGGGTATGTTGGGCCACCAGTCCATCGGGGAGGGCAAGCCGGGTAACTGCAGAATCTTTCAAACCCAACTGATGCAGCCCCGCCAACCTCTCGGCGCAGCGTGTTGCCGCCAGGCTGTGGCCATGCCCTAACGGTAAGGCCACGTGGCTGGCCTCACCGTCTGTAACTGCAATGACACAGATGTCACCGGCCTGTGCCAAATGCATTGCCATCAATCCGCCGCAGGCCAATACCTCATCGTCAGGATGGGGCGCAATGACGACTAGCCGCACATTCGGGTTCAAAAACGATGCCATGCTGCCAAGCGCAATTTGGCCGGACGCAAGCCAAGCCTGCCATGCGGACTCAGGCGTGCCGTCGCCTTGGATGAGTCGCGCGTGGTTCACAGCAACCAAGGCTTCTGTGCATGGGAAATAACGCGCTCGGCCAACGCACAATAGTCGCGCTCAGCATGGCTTTGCCGCACAAATACAGGAAGATCAGCGGCCGCCCTTGCAAAGCGGGCATCGCGGCAAAATGCCGCCGCTCCCAGTGCGCGGCCCGCTTCGTCAAGCACTTGCCCGGCACACCTTTCAGCCGCAAGACGCACACGCAATGCCACTGCACTGGCATCGGCAGTCGGTCTGTCATCAATCCACCACGCTGCATCTCTGAGCAATGCCGCTGTACTTTGCAGCGCGAGATCCACTTTGCCCAAGGCGGCCAACTTGAATGAGCTGCGCTGCGCCGTTGGCAATTCGCACAGGGCAGCATGCAGCGCTAGCCCCAACATGCGAGCGCCGCCATACCAGCACGCAGCGACCCCTGCACCGCCGTGCCAGAAACCCGGCCTGCAAAGGTAATCACTCACGTTGCCCACAAGGTGCGCATCGACCTGCGAAAAAGTGACATCAACACTCGAGCTGGCCGCCATGCCAACTGCCCTCCATGCCGCTGTAGAGACGCTGATGCCCGGCTGGTGCATGGCAACGCGCACGAGCTGCGGCCCAAGGCCATCGGCATACCAGGCCGTCAGCAGCCCGTGGCTCACGGTTTGTGCGCCGGAGCACCAGCATTTGGTGCCTTCAAGTTTTACGGCGGCCCCGCTGGATGGGTGAATGATGACGCGCATATTGGCAGCTTCTGCCGCCCACACACCCCAGATTTCGCCTTTAACTGGCGTAACAGAACGCTCAAGTTCAGCAAGTATCGCCAAGGCATCAGTATGGCCTTCATACATTTTTGCAAGCGACAGGCTGTGCTGGGCAACAACCGCCAAAGTCTGCCAGCGCTGCAATGTGTCGCCCGAACCTGGGAGTGGCAGTTTGTCAAATCCCAACATCAAAAGTTCATGCAATTGACTTGGAACATCAGCCAGTGGGCTCAGTGCTGCCAGCGCGGCACCTACCTCGCCCGACGCTGGGATAGGCAGCGTGTCATGGCCGCCCGTGTCGCTCACATTGATGCCTTTGCGGGCTGGGCCGTGCGGCTTTCCTGCTCCACTCGGGCCAAAGTTGCACCAAAGCCGCCAGGTGCGCGGAATATGCGTCTGGCACTGGTGAACACCCGTGGCGCGGCAGACCAGGCAATGGACGCACCACTCGCCTTCAGCGACTCAACCAGCGCAACGTCCTCACTGCACTGCAAAGATTGGAATCCACCAGCGCGCTCGTAAGCCCGTGCAGTCAGCCCCAAATTGGCACCATGGATATGCCGGTGACCGTCCGCATCGGTGTAGGTCGCATCGTAGTGGCCTCTCATGGTGTCGCCATAGGTGCCCCAATCACGCACAGCGACTGTTCCG
>JANOTE010000088.1:0-4356 GCA_031416195.1 Rhodoferax sp. | reverse complement strand
TTTGCTGAGATGCGGGATCGTCGCAAGATTTTCGACATCGAAGGCTACACCCGCCAACCGATCAAGTCAGACGTGATTCCAGGCCTGGAGCCCAAGCAGCGCATTCCTGATTCACGCCCCTCGGGCAACTTCGGTGGACGTGGTGATCGTGACAGCAGAGGCGGTGGCAACTTCGCGCCGCGTGATCGCAACTCCGGTGGCCGTGCGGGTGGTTTCGGTGCGCCTCGTGGCGGCGCTGGCGGTGGCTTTCCTGAGCGCAATTTCGCTGGCCCGCGTGATGCGGGTGGCGGCGGCGGACGTGGCGCTGAAGGCAGCTTCAGCTACGAGCGCAAAGGCGGTTTCAACGATCGCTTCGCAGGCGACCGTAATTTCGCTGGTGATCGCAATTCTGGCGACCGTAGTTTCGCAGCGCCCCGTCACCCAGCAGGTGACCGTGATTTTGGCGGCGCACCTCGCGGTGATATTGGTGGGGCATCTCGCGGTGACTTTGCCGACCGCAAACCGGCTTTCAGCAAGCCCTTGGGTCTGAAGCCCGCAAGCATGGGCAACGGCGGCAAGGTATTCGTTCCACGTGACGCGAAGAAGCGGCCCGCCCGCAGCGCCTGAACTTCGCGCCTGTTCTGATTTCGGCTTGAGCAGCCCGCCCTGGGTTACCTGGGCGGGCTGTTTTGCTTTGCCCGGGCTCTTTGCCCGACAATGTTGGAATCGCATTGAAAGAAGGCACTCATGAACACCAAGCTTGACCCCCAATGGCTCGACCGCATGTACAACAACCGGGGCCGAGTGTCGGAATTCGATCAGCTCTTGAGCCGCTGGCAACGGGATTCGGCGGTGGCGCGTGAGCAGCAGCCCTGCAAGCTTGATATTGCGTATGGCGAGGGTGGCTCTGAGGTGCTGGACGTTTTCCCTGCGCAAAATGCAGTGGGCACCAGCGTGCCCGTGCTGGTTTTCATTCACGGCGGCTACTGGCGCTCGCTGGACAAATCAGACCAATCGATGGTGGCCCCTGCTTTCGCACAGGCCGGTGCGTGCGTGGTGATTCCGAACTATGCTTTGTGCCCCGGCACCCATGACGAGCCGGTCGGCGTGGCCGACATCGCCTTGCAGATGGTCAAGGCAATGGCCTGGGTTTATCGCAATATCGCCCAATATGGCGGCGACCCCACGCGCATTACGGTGGTAGGGCATTCAGCCGGCGGGCATTTAGCGGCCATGATGATGACGGCGCTGTGGCACACCTACGAGAGCGACTTACCCGTGCGCTTGGTCAAGAACGGCATGTCACTCTCGGGCCTGTTTGAGTTGGAAACCATTCGCCAAACGCCGTACGTTCAAGTCTCACTCAATCTCACACCGCAAGAGGCCCAGAAATGCAGCCCCGCCTGGATGCCCAGCCCGCGAATCAGCGACGGCAGAAGTGTTTTTTACAGCGTGGCAGGCGCGCTGGAGAGTGCCGAGTTTTTGCGACACAACAGGTTGATTGAATCGAGCTGGGGCCACAAAACCGTGCCGGTCTGCGAGGAGCTGCCGGGCTTGAATCACTTCAGCATTTTGGAGGCGTTGGCCGAGCCTGGCACACGTCTCAATCGGCTGGCGTTGGATTTGTTGAGTTTGTAATTGCTGGACTCAATCACACCGGGTCTTTGCCCTTGATGGTCGACTCGACCACACATCGCGTCACAACCGGCGGTGATTCACCGATGTGAAAGGCCAGCTTGCGGTCGCGCAATTGCGCATCCGTCGCCGTCACACGCTCAAATCGGCGCAGATGTTCGGCCCATGAAGCATCAACGATTTGCTCGATAAAGCGGCCCTCATCGCTCACGTCGCGCAGCAGCTCCCACGACAATGCGCCATGTTGCAGTCGATTGCGGCGGCTCATCTGCATCAACTCACGAAATTCGTCTGCGCGGGCCGGGTCAATGCGGTATTCAATCGTCGATAGCACCTGGCCTGATACGGGCGGCGCTTCAAGCACAGGAGCCTTGAATTTTTGAGACGGTGTCAAGTCTTCCTCGACGCTGTTGTCCACCATCAGCCGGTTGACTGCCAGGATGCTGACAACGCCTGTCACGGCAGCGATCAACAGGCTGGTCTTTACCGATGCCAGCGTGGCCACCTGGCCCCAAATTGCTGCACCGATGGCACTGGCACCCATGATGGCCATTTGAAACATTGACATGCCCCGAGCCCGCACCCAGCCGGGCAGGCCGAGTTGGGCCGAGACGCTCAACGAATTGGCCGTGGTTATCCAGGCCATGCCGGCCACAAACATGGCGGGGGCTGCCCACCACGCATTCGGTGCGAAAGCCATTACTGCCACCGCGCACGATTGCAGCGCTGCGCCTCGCGCCACCAGGCCATCGCGCGACCAACCCCGGCGCAGTCGCGGCAAAAACAACGCTGCCAGAATTGCACCGATGCCCATGCTGGACAGCAGCAAAGTGTAGGTCGCTGCAGAGTCCCCATGAAGCCCCCGAGCCACCAGCGGCAGCAAGGCCAAGAGCGCGGTTGAGTGAAAGAAAAACAGTGAAATGCGAGCCATAACGCCCCGCAAATGCGCGGATTGCCCCACGTATTGCATGCCCACCCGCATCGCACTGAACAGCTTTTCGCGCCCCAGCGGTTGTGGCGTGGGCAAATGCTGCCAGCGCGATATCACAACCGCCGCCAATATTGCCAACGCGGCGTTCAACATGAAGACATAGGCAGTGCCCAGGCTGGCGATCAACGCGCCGGCCACCAGCGGCCCGATGATGCGCGAGGCATTCATCGATATGCCGTTCAGCGCCAGGGCTGCGGGCAATTGTGCCCGGGGCACCAGCTCCGGGACGATGGCTGAAAACACCGGCCAGCGCAACGCCAAGCCAATGCCATTGGCAAATGTCAGGGCCAGCAGCAGCGGTGGCGACACCACATCAGTCAGCACGGCGGCACACAGCAGCAGCGCCACAAAGAATATCCAGATCTGCGTAAACAGCAAGAAGCGCTTGCGGTTCAAGATATCCGCCAGAGCGCCACTGGGCAGGCCCAGTAGAAACACCGGCAGCGTCGCAGCCGTCTGCACCAAAGCCACCCAGATCGGCGTGGTGGTCAGCGAGCTCATCATCCAGGCAGCGGCCACGTCGTTCATCCACATGCTGATGTTGGCAGTGAGCCAGGTAAACCACAGCATCCGAAACGCGTGTACCCGCAACGGGGCCAGCGGCGAGGGCAGGGGCTCAGCAGTTGTTGAGCCCGCAGTTTCAGGTGGATTCATGGGCATGAACGAGGGGAGCGGCTGGGCGCGCTACATGAGCAGGTGTTCGCCCGCATTGTCGCCACCCAGGGTCACGTAGTTGACTTTGCGAATATCCATCAGCTTTTTACCGCCTGCGTAGCTGATCGAGCTTTGCACATCCTGCTCCATCTCAATCAGCGTGCTGGCCAGCTTACCTTTGATCGGCTCCAGAATGCGTTTGCCTTCGACATGCTTGTACTCGCCCTTGTTGAAATCACTGGCCGAGCCGTAATACTCCTTGAACAGCTTGCCATCCACCTCCACCGTCTGCCCAGGCGACTCTTCGTGCCCCGCGAACAGCGAACCAATCATCACCATTGAAGCGCCAAACCGCACGCTCTTGGCAATGTCGCCGTGGTCCCGGATGCCGCCATCGGCGATGATCGGTTTGGTCGCCACCCGCGCGCACCACTTCACAGCAGACAACTGCCAGCCACCGGTGCCAAAGCCGGTTTTGAGTTTCGTGATGCAGACCTTGCCCGGCCCCACGCCCACTTTGGTTGCATCCGCCCCCCAGTTCTCCAGGTCAATCACCGCCTCGGGGGTGGCCACGTTGCCCGCGATGATGAAGGTGGAGGGCATCTTCTCCTTCAGGTGGGCGATCATGTCCTTCACACTGTCGGCGTGGCCATGCGCGATGTCGATGGTGATGTATTCAGGCACCAGGCCCAGCGCGACTAGTTGGTCTACCGTGTCGTAATCGGGTTTCTTCACGCCCAGCGAAATGGAGGCAAACAGGCCCTGAGCCTTCATGGTTTTGACAAACTGCACGTTGTCCAGGTCAAAGCGATGCATCACGTAAAAGTAACCGTTTTTTGCCAGCCACGTACAAATCGGCACATCCACCACCGTTTTCATATTGGCAGGCACCACCGGCAGGCGAAAACTGCGCTCTCCCAATGTCACGCTCGCATCACATTCAGAGCGGCTCTGCACGCGGCACTTGCGCGGCAGCAGCAGCACGTTGTCGTAGTCGAAGATTTCCATGGCACCAGCTTTCATCAATGGTTGAACAACGATTGAGCGCTTGGATCGAGCCGGCCATGGTGCCGCGAGCGGGCAACAAAAAACCGGGC
>JANOTE010000087.1:0-2553 GCA_031416195.1 Rhodoferax sp. | reverse complement strand
TGTGCCCACCCGCACAGAGGTCTATCTGTACGGCAGCACAGAAAGCGCTAAGTCCGCGCCCGCCGCGCCTGACGCAGCAGGTAAATAAAGAAACAACCAAGAGGTAAAACCATGATCGACCCAAAACCGAGCCCCAAGCTCAAACCCAAACTTGCCCTACTGTTCTTCTTGCCACTGTGTCTGGGTTTGGTGGCAGGTTGCACCGTGCCGCTCACGCCCGAATACGACGCGAAGTTCGGCCTCGCCGTGCGTGAAGCCCGCCTCAAAATGACGATCAATCCTGAAGCTGGCAAAAATCCGGATTTGGCGCTGGGCCTGCATGGCGGTGCCGCTAAAGAGACCCTGATCCGTTACCAGAACAGCTTCAAGGCGCCGCCCCCGGTGACCAATGTCATCAACATTGGCGGCAGCCTGGGCTCGGGCGGTGGTGGCCAGAATTAACCCGACGGCGCATTTTGCGGAGTGACCATGACGAACGCCACACCAACACAGAGCCGAAAAAAATGGCACAGTCACCCGGCGTTTGGGCTCCCACGGCGTCGCCAGAAAGGCGCCGTCATCATCATAACGATGTTGACACTGCTCGCGCTGCTGGGTTTCATGGGCATTGCCGTGGATTTCGGCCACTTGTTTGTCGTGAAGACGGAATTGCAGACCGCCGCCGACAGTTGTGCCCTGGCGGCGGTGCAGGAGTTGGACGGGGGAAGCGACGCGTTGATCCGGGCCACGCGCGCCGGCAAGACGGCGGGCAACCTTAACAAGGTTAATTTTCAGGGTGCTGCTGCCGGTCTGGTCGACGATGATGTAATTTTCAGCGACGCCTTAAACGGCTCTTACAGCCACACTTTCTCCCCCGTAGCCAACGCCAAATATGCCAAATGCACCAGCACTAAGGCCGGCATGGCGCCTTGGTTGCTCCAAGCGCTCACTGTTGTCAATGGCAACACGGCGTTCTCGGCAACCCAGGGTGTTTCAGCCTTGGGCGTGGCCACGCGCACCTCGGCGCAAACTAACTGCGCCTTACCCATTGGCATTTGCAACAAGCCCGGAGGTTATGCAACCGGCGAATGGATATTGGGCGCGGTCAGTTCCAGCGAGGCGGTCACTGGCCAGTTCCGGTGGCTCGACTTCACTGCCAATGGTGGCGGTGCAAGGGAACTCAGAGATGTCCTCAAGGGCGAGGGTCAGTGCAATCTGCCTGGCAACAATACCGTCGTAGGTAAACCTGGAAACAACGGCAGTGCTGCTTTCGCGTATAGCAGCCGCTTTGGTCTTTACCAAGGCAGCGGCGGGCCACCCGCCGATGGCATTCCTGATCTCACGGGTTATGGTTGGTATTCCGATGCACCTTTGACACAACCGCCGTATCCGAACAAGTATCCAATCTTTGTTTCCAAGCGAGTGGTACACGCCGCTTACCAAGGAGACAACCGGGCCCCGGACACGATTCGATTGACGACAGTCGGGCGAACGTACAGTGGTTCGCTGGCCACGGCAGGTACAAATCGCAGAATTGTTCCAGTGCCGATAGTCGATTGTGCGGCCTTTGATGGGCTTGGCGGTTCCGGCACGATTGCGATTCAAGGCTTGGCTTGCGTGCTGTTGCTTCATCCGGTAAAGCCAGGTGCCGGGTCGAACACCACAAAAATGTGGCTTGAATATAGAGGGCTGGCGAGTGACCTCAACAGTCCCTGTGCTGTATCTGGCCTGCCCGGGGGTACCGGCGGCCCGCTGGTGCCTGCCCTGGTGCAATAAATATCAAGCGAATGAAGACCATGAAACCCGTCATGCCCAAACAAACAGGCGTAGCGCTGGTGGAGTTCGCCTTGATCATGCCTTTGCTGCTGTTATTGACGTTTATCACCACCGAATTCGGCCGGGCACTTTTTCAATACAACATTCTGACCAAGTCCGTGCGCGATTCGGCCAGGTACTTGTCAGCACAAAGCCCCAACGACACGACGAAATACGCTAAGGCGAAGAACCTGGTGGTTTATGGCAACCCGGCTGGCTCAGGTTCGCCACTGGTGATTGGCCTGACCACGGCACTGGTGCCCAACCCGGTGTGGCAAACCGCCGGCACCGGGCCGGTCATCAACACCGTCACCATCCGGGTGACGGGGTACAACTTCAGGCCGTTGTTTGCCAGTGCTTTTGGTGTGAGCTTTGCCAATGTCAATGGCAACATCCCCTTTGCAGACATCAGCGCCACCATGAGGGCGCCATTGTGAAAAGAAAACAATCTGGTGCCACGGCGGTTGAATTTGCATTGGTGCTGATGATTTTTCTCACCTTCTTCCTGGGCATTATGGACTTTGCCCGCATGCTGTGGACCTGGAACGCTGCCAGTGAAGCCACCCGCTGGGGCGCCCGCATTTCGGTGGTCTGCGACAAGGGCGCGGCCAGCAAGGCTTTTGTGTTGTCCAAGATGCAAAAGTTCCTGCCGCAATTGACCACTGCCAACGTGGTGGTTGAGTGGTACGACAACGCCGATACCATCAGTACCGCCTGCGTCGCCGCCGGCCCCCCCGGCACCAACTTGTGCTCGGGCGT
>JANOTE010000086.1:0-1571 GCA_031416195.1 Rhodoferax sp. | reverse complement strand
CTTGGACGGCGCAATGCCGCGTTGCAGCGCACGGTCGTAGTCGATCTGTATCTTGATCTGCGGCGTGAGCACCTGCTTCTCCACCTCCAGATCCACCACGCCGGGGATTTTTGACAACCGAAGTCGCAGCGCCTCCGCCTGCCCACGCAGCGTGTCCAGATCATCGCCAAACACCTTGATGGCGATTTGCGAGCGCACGCCCGACAGCATGTGGTCAATGCGGTGGCTGATGGGCTGCCCAATGCCAATGGCAGCGGGCAGACTGCTGATGCGCCGGCGAATGTCCGCGTAAATTTGCTCCACGCTGCGCTCGCTGCGCTTGAGCTTGAGATCCAGCTCCGACACGTGCACGCCCTCGGCATGCTCATCCAGTTCGGCCCGGCCTGAGCGCCTGCCCACCATCTCCACTTCAGGCACGCCCTTCAGCGCCACCTCCGCCACCGTGGCGATGCGCGATGTTTCAGCCAGCGTGGTGCCAGGGTTAAGCCTCAAGCCCACCAGGGCCACGCCTTCGTTGAACGGTGGCAGAAACGTGGTGGGGAAGAATGGCACCGCCGCCATCGACAGCACTGCCGCAACACCGCCCGCCGCAAGCCAGGGCTTGGGCACGTTGAGCACCTTTTGCAGCATCTTGGCGTAGCTTGCCTTCACCCACAGTTGCACGCGCGTGTCGCCGTGGTCCAGCGATTTCATCCTCGGCAACAAGTAGTAGGCCATCACCGGCGTGAGGGTTACAGACACCAACATCGACGCCAGCAGCGACACAATGTAGGCCACGGCCAGCGGCTGCATCAGCCGACCCTCGATGCCGGGCAAAAAGAACAGCGGCAGCAGCACCAGCACGATGATGATGGTGGCGATGACAATGGCCGACCTGACCTCCAGGGTCGCCTTCGCAATCAACTCCAGCGGCCCCATGCGGCCATTCGGATGCAGCTTGCGGTCTTCCTTGAGCCTGCGCAAAACATTCTCAACACCGACCACTGCATCATCCACCAGGCCACCAATCGCAATCGTCAACCCGCCCAGCGTCATGGTGTTGATGGAGAAGCCGAAGTACTTGAAGGTCAACACCGTGATCATCACCGACATGGGAATGGCCGCCAGTGAAATCAGCGTGGTGCGAATATTCAACAAGAAGAAATACAGCACCACCGCCACCACGGCAGCCGCCGCCATCAGCTTGCCGCGCAGCGTGTTGACCGACGACTCGATGAAGGTTGCCTGGCGCATGGTGACTTGGGGTTCACCCATGCCCGGTGGCAGGCCCTTCTTCAATTGAGCCAGCGCTTCTTCGATGCTCTGAGTCAGCTTGACGGTGTCTGCATCCGGTTGCTTTTGAATACCCAGAATCACGGCGGGCTGGCCGTTGAGCCCCGCGTCGCCGCGCTTGATGGCCGGTGCAAACACCACAGAGGCCACCTCACTGAGTTGGATCGCCCGCGTGCCTTTCCACATCACCGGCAGGCGCTGCAGGTCTTCAATACGCGTGGTGCGGCCAATGTTGCGAATCAAGTACTCGCGCGAGTTCACCTCCAAAAAGCCGCCGCTGGTGTTGGCCGAGTAATTCT
>JANOTE010000085.1:0-4699 GCA_031416195.1 Rhodoferax sp. | reverse complement strand
GGTCGGGGGCGGCAACACAGCCGTTGAAGAGGCGCTTTACCTCTCCAACATTGCGAGCACCGTCTACCTGGTGCATCGGCGCGACAAATTCAAGGCCGAAGCGATTTTGGTAGATAAGCTGATGGAGAAGGTCAAAGCGGGCAAGATCATCCTCAAAACCTTTCAAACGCTGGACGAAGTGCTGGGCGACTCTACTGGTGTCACGGGCATCCGCCTCAAAAGCACAGTGGACGGTACGGCGCAAGACATCACCCTAAAAGGCTGCTTCATCGCCATTGGCCACGCGCCGAATACCGAAATCTTCAACGGCCAACTGGAAATGGCGGGCGGTTACGTCGTGACTCAATCGGGCCTGAAAGGCTTCGCCACCATGACCAGCGTGCCGGGTGTGTTCGCGGCGGGCGATGTCCAAGACCACATTTACCGCCAAGCCATCACAAGCGCCGGTACCGGCTGCATGGCCGCATTGGACGCGCAAAGGTACCTGGAGCAATCTTGAAAACCCTGGACCAGGGCTCGGCTATAATCGAAGGCTTTGCGAAAACAGTCGGATCGTCGCAATCGGGTTACCGCCACCCGTCAATTGGCGAGGTGAGGTTGTGGTCGGCGCAAATAATGTGAGGCTGCAACTGATTTAAGTATCGGAGTGTCCTTATGGCACGCGTATGTGAAGTCACGGGCAAAGGCCCGATGGTCGGGAACAATGTCTCCCACGCCAACAACAAAACCAAGCGCCGGTTTCTGCCGAACCTGCAATACCGCCGTTTTTGGGTCGAAACCGAAAATCGCTGGATTCGGCTGCGCATCTCCAACGCCGGTCTGCGTTTGATCGACAAAAACGGCATTGATGTCGTGCTGGCAGACCTGCGTTCTCGCGGTCAAGCGTAAGCGGCCAAGCCTAACCCTCAAACATCGGAGCAAACACCATGGCAACCAAAGGCGGACGCGAAAAAATCAAGCTGGAATCCACAGCGGGTACCGGTCATTTCTACACCACGAGCAAGAACAAGAAAACCATGCCCGAGAAGATGTTGATCAAGAAATTTGATCCTAAGGCTCGCAAGCACGTGGACTACAAAGAAATGAAACTCAAGTAATCGAATATTCGAAGCATTAAAAAAGCCCGCAAATCGCGGGCTTTTTTTACGTCAACTTGTTTTTAGGCTCGGGCAGCGCGCAGCTTCAGCGAAAACTGCTCCAGAGCTGCAATGCCGCTGGCCTCGGCACGGTGGCACCAGTCTTTCAGCTCGGCGGCCAGATGCTCGCGGGAGTGTGAAGTGTTCAGCCACATTTGGCGCAGCTCTTCACGCATCGTGACCATTTTGTCGAGCACGGGCGACGCGGCGCGAGCTTGCACGAGATGCGGCACGGCCGATGCCGGCACTTTTTCGGCATCGCGGTGCAGCCAGCGGCGGGCGGCTTGAATCATCGTGGCGTCTGCCCTGCGTGCCTTCATCGCCTCCAACTCTTCGTTAAAGGCGCGGCGCATGTCTTTGGCATAGCCGGCCATGATCTCGTAGCGGTTGGAGATCAACGCTTCCAGCGTTTTTTCATCGGCCACCGGGCGAACATCGCCAAAAGCCAGTTTGGGGTTGGTCTTTTTGACGCGGGCCAGACCGACCGCTTGCATCATGCGGATGTACATCCAGCCAATGTCAAACTCATAGGGCTTGACCGACAGCTTGGCGGAAGTCGGGTAGGTGTGGTGATTGTTATGCAGTTCTTCACCCGCGATGATGATGCCCCAAGGCGAAATATTGGCGCTGGCATCGGTGGTTTCGAAATTGCGGTAGCCCCAGAAATGCGCTGCGCCATTGATGATGCCGGCGGCCATGATCGGTGTCCAGGCCATTTGCAAGGCCCAAACGGCCAAGCCAACTGCGCCAAACAGATACAGGTCAATAATCATCATCAAGCCGACACCTTGCCAGGAGAAACGCGTGTATAGGTTGCGCTCAAGCCAGTCGTCTGGGGTGCCGTGGCCGTAACGGGCCATGGTTTCCAGGTTTTTGGATTCCACGCGGTACAACTCGGCACCTTGGGTCAACACTTTCTTGATGCCGTATACGTGCGGGCTGTGCGGGTCATCCGCCTGCTCGCATTTGGCGTGGTGTTTGCGGTGTATGGCAGCCCATTCTTTGGTGACTTGGCCCGTGGTGAGCCACAGCCAGAGCCGAAAAAAATGCGACGCGATGGGGTGCAAATCCAGCGCACGATGCGCTTGATGACGGTGCAAAAACACCGTCACGCTGATCATGGTGACGTGGGTCACCGCCAGCGCGAACAGTACGATTTGCCACCAAGTGATGTCCCACGCCCCATGGGCCAGCCATTGAAGGGCTGAATTGAACACGACAGAGTCAAAGACAGGCATAGGAATGGTGTTTCTTTCTAGGGTTTATAACTAGCATCATATTTTAATGGGTTTGGCGTTGCTTGGCTATCCCCATACAGTCCAAGTTTGGGGCGACAACTCAAAAAACATCTAAAAGCCGCTAAAAAACATAAAAATTCTAATTTTTTTGCCAAACAGCTGCGAAAAATCCGTCGGTGCCATGTCGGTGCGGCCACAGACGCAGATGCTTTTGATGATTTTCGCCCCCGCTACATAGCCTTTCCGCACCCTCCACCTTCAGTTGGGCGAGCACCTCGCCCACTTCCATCGACGTGAAATCGGTGTTGCTGGCCATAAACGCCTCCGCAATCGCCTCATTCTCCTGCGGCAGCAAACTGCATGTGGCATAAACCAGTCGACCACCGGGTTTGAGTAATCTTGCAGCACTTTGCAAAATCGCGGCTTGCACTACGGCCATTTCCTCAACGCCTTTGAGGCTTTGGCGCCATTTCAAGTCAGGATTGCGCTTAAGGGTGCCCAGGCCTGAGCACGGCGCGTCGACCAGCACTCGGTCAATCTTGCCTGCCAGGCGTTTGACGCGGTCATCCCGCTCATGCGCGATGGCCGCTGGATGCACGTTGGACAGCCCGCTGCGCGCCAGACGCGGCTTCAGCGCCTCCAGCCGGTGGGCCGACGTGTCAAACGCATACAAACGCCCGGTGCTGCGCATCGCCGCGCCAATCGCCAGGGTTTTGCCGCCCGCTCCGGCGCAAAAATCCACCACCATCTCGCCGCGCTTGGCATCCAGCAGCAGGGCCAGCAATTGCGAGCCTTCGTCCTGCACCTCAAACGCGCCACGCGTGAAGCATTCGAGCTTGCTTAAGTTAGGTTTGCCCTGCACGCGCAAGCCCAACGGTGAATATGGTGTGGGCTTGGATTGAATGCCTGCGGCTGACAGCTCTTTTTGCACATCGGCGCGCTTGACTTTGAGCGCATTCACGCGCAAATCCAGACCGCCAGGCTGGTTCAAGCTCTCTACCAGTGGCCAAAACTCATCGCCCAACTGCGCTTTGAGCGGCTGCACCAGCCATTCAGGCAGGTTGTGGCGATGGCGCTCCATCAGGTTGGCCACGTCAATCTTGTCGCATTGATCTAGCCAGTTTTTCTCAAGGTCAGTCAACGCACTTTTGAGGAAATCACGCGGCCCAAAAAACCCCAAAATCGCCAGGCGCCGCTCTTTGGAGCCGCTACCGCTGGGGGCAAAGTGGTCAAACAGAAGCTTCTTGCGGAGCACCGCGTAGACCGTCTCGGACAACGTGCCACGCTCGCGCGGCCCCAAGCCCCGGTTGTCGCGAAAGAACTTCGAGACAATCATGTCTGTGGGGTGGTCGAATTTAAGGGCCAGCCGCACAAGTTCAGCGCAGGCGTCCAGGAGGGCTTTAGGATGCATAGCTTTCGATTGTCCCACGCAGCTCATTTTCCACATTGCTATTCAACTCCCATGACCGACGACACCCTGGCGCCCCTGATCACCACACCCTTGGGTCACTACCGCCACTACAAAGGCGGCTTGTACGAGGTGATGGGTACCGTGCGGCACAGCGAGACGCTGGAGCCGATGACGTTGTACCGGGCGCTTTATGGTGAGCAAGGCCTGTGGGTGCGGCCTGCAGCGATGTTCAACGGCGATGTGGACGTTGCGGATGGCGTTAGCGTGCGGCAGCCGCGTTTTGTAAAAATCTTCCAACCGGACGATGTTTCTGGTAAAAATTAACTTGGAGGTTAGTTTTTCAGGGGAAATGGCAAAAATCATCCAAAATATGGATGAATTATGCCTCTGGCTCCCGCATTAATTGCACAGCAAGCTACATATTAAATAGCAAATTATAGATCGCTTTTGAGTAGATCAAATGCTCCTGCATGATCACCCGGGCCGCAAGCTTGCTCGCGGTGTCGCCCTCGACAATGGGCACCACCGCCTGCGCCAAAATCGGGCCATGATCCAGCTCAGTCGTGACCTGATGCACGGTGACACCTGCCGCCACGCAGCCCGCGTCAATCGCCCGCTGATGCGTGTGCAGACCTGGAAACGCAGGCAATAGCGACGGGTGAATATTGACCAGACGGCCTTCGTATCGGTTGACAAAACCAGCGGTCAAAATGCGCATGAAGCCTGCCAGCACGACCAGCGCGGGATTTTGCGCATCAATCGCCTGGGCCAGTGCGTCATCAAACGCCTCGCGGCTCGCAAAGGCTTTGTGATCAACAACCTGGCTTGCGATACCGTGCGCCTGTGCCACCGCGAGGCCTTTTGCGTCCGCTCGGTTGCTGATCACGCAGCTCACCCGTGCGCCAACTTTTGTC
>JANOTE010000084.1:0-1734 GCA_031416195.1 Rhodoferax sp. | reverse complement strand
AACCCACACTAGCCTCCGCGCACACCGAAGCCCAGGTGCTGCCGCTCGCCGGCGCAGACATCACTATCGGCAATGGTGATGTGCTGATCGCCGCCATCACCAGTTGCACCAACACCTCCAACCCCAGCGTGCTGCTGGCGGCGGGCTTGCTGGCCAAAAAGGCGGTTCAGGCCGGGTTGCAAGTCAAGCCGCACATCAAGACGTCACTGGCCCCCGGCTCGCGCATCGTCACTGAATATCTGACCGAGACGGGCCTGTTGCCGTATCTTGAAAAGCTCGGCTTCGCGGTAGCGGGCTACGGCTGCACCACCTGCATTGGCAACGCCGGCGATCTCACGCCAGAGCTGAACGCAGTGATCACCAAAAATGACCTGGTCTGTGCAGCGGTGCTGTCGGGTAACCGCAATTTCGAGGCGCGCATTCACCCGAACTTGAAGGCGAACTTTCTGGCCAGCCCGCCATTGGTGGTGGCGTATGCGATTGCGGGCACGGTAAATCGCGACCTGATGACCGAGCCCGTGGGCAAGGGCAAGGGTGGCCGTGATGTCTACTTGGGCGACATCTGGCCCAGCAGCGATGAGATCAATAAACTGTTGAAATTCGCCATGAACGGCAAAGCGTTTCAGGCCAACTATGCCAAGGTCAAAACCGAACCCGGCAAGCTGTGGGACAACATCAAAGGCGTGAGCGGGCAGGCCTACAACTGGCCCACAAGCACTTATATTGCCGAGCCGCCTTTCTTTGGTGACTTTGCTCTGAATGATGCCGCGCCTGTGGTGGTGGATGCGGTGCAGGTGCTGGGCGCACGTGTGATGGCGCTGTTTGGCGACTCGATCACCACCGACCACATTTCGCCCGCAGGCTCGATCAAGGAATCATCTCCCGCAGGCCAATGGCTGCTGGCGCACGGCGTGCACAAGGCTGACTTCAACTCCTACGGCGCGCGGCGTGGCAATCACGATGTGATGATGCGTGGCACCTTCGCCAATGTGCGCATCAAGAACCTGATGATTCCGCCGGACGAAGCGGGCTCGCGTGAGGAGGGCGGGGTAACCATTTACCAGCACGATGGCCCGGACCTCAACAGCAAGATGCCAATCTACGATGCCGCCATGCAATACATCGCCGATGGCGTACCCACGGTGGTGTTTGCGGGTGAAGAATACGGCACGGGTTCGAGCCGCGATTGGGCCGCCAAAGGTACCGCGCTGCTGGGCATCAAGGCGGTGGTCGCCAAAAGTTTCGAGCGCATTCATCGCAGCAATTTGGTCGGCATGGGCGTGCTGCCGCTGCAATTCAAGGGCACTGATTCATGGCAGAAGCTGGGCCTGTGCGGCGATGAGCTGATCGATGTTATTCCCCACGCGGCGCTCACCCCGCAAAGCGATGCGCTCTTACGCGTAACCCGCGCCGATGGCTCCAAGCTGGAGTTGACCGTCACCCTGCGCATTGACACGCCGATAGAGGTCGCCTATTACGTCAACGGCGGCATCCTGCCCTTCGTACTGCGGCAACTGTTGAAAGATTGATTGAAAGACGGCTGAAAGGACGGTCTAGCCTATGCCCAACTACTGGTTGATGAAGTCTGAGCCCGAGGAGGTTTCCATCGACGATGCACTGGCCGCCCCAAAGCAGACGGTTGCCTGGTTCGGCGTGCGCAACTACCAGGCGCGCAACTTCATGCGCGACGGCATGCGCGTGGGCGATGGCGTGCTGTTTTACCACTCCAGTTGC
>JANOTE010000083.1:0-2642 GCA_031416195.1 Rhodoferax sp. | reverse complement strand
CGCCCGGATGTAAGGTAGGTTGTTGTCACCCGGTTCAAACGCGAACACTCTGCCTGTTGGCCCCACCAGTTGCGCATACAACACTGAAAAATAACCGATATGGCTACCAACCTCGATGACCGTATCGCCAGGCTTGATCAGGCGCTGAAACCGCTGGATGGTCTGTTGTTCACGCTTCTTGCCGTGCCACCAGTAACCTTTGTGCTTGAAGGAATGCAGGCTGAACGAGTCACCCGTCCAGTGGTGCTTGATGGTGATGTCGCCTGGATTCATTTTTCTGAACAGCTTGAGCGCGAAGCGTCGAAAAACGGAGTTTCGGGTTCCAAAAAAGGGGGAGCGCTGCGTCATTGGAAGGGCGGTGGCTGAATTTTTGGCAATTGTAGTGAAGGCTTTGGGCGCTATTGAACGCAGTCAAATCGGCCAGCAGTAGGTCGAAGTCAAGACAGCTGCGCCTCCTACTTCCACTTCCAGAACGGTGATCGGCGTTTTCTCCAGATAGTGCTGCGACTCCCAGCCCGGGACGAGTTCACCACGCCGAATCACGGTGTTTGAGCTGACAGTCAACAGGTGAACGCCATCGGTGATGCTAACGCCATCGGGCTGGCGTTCCAGCGTCCAACGGCCAGGTGACAAGCGCCATCGCAGCACAGCTTTTTGCTTGAACCCCTCAACCTCGTCAACGACTTTGAGCGACGATTGCGTCAAGTTCACGTGGCGACGATGGCTGGCCCGATAACTGTCGCGATAGGCCGCTGAAAAGTGGGCTCCCGCTGCATCCGTTCTGAGCGGCTCGATGAATGTCGTGTTGAGCCAGTCGCCCATCAGGAAACGGCTGATTCGCTGCATTTGGTCGCGGTCGTCAAACTGCACGGTGTTGTGACTGGCTGTACCGCTGAAATACGTCTGCCAGCACTCCTCGGTGTTGTAGCTGTACGAGCCCGCATCGCGCAGCAGGTTTTCACCGTGTACCCACAAATCTAGATGCAACGCATCCGCTTGGCTCGGCCGAAAGCGAAAGCGCGGGTAGCGCAGCATGGCCAGGGTTGACCCGTATCGCAACATGGCAAAGCCACCATCGTCCGCAATCAACGTACCGGGTTGCGCAAGCACGTCCCCCCCCAGCACTTCAAGGCCGAGCCAGTGCAATGGGTGATTCCATGGGCCATCCTGTACGTAGGCGCTTTTGCCCTCGAACAGGTGGGTGGCTAATTGCACGCTGGGGCGGTAGTCCCGGTAAGCCGTATCCGTCAACTGCAGCAGCCGGGCACCGTCGTTGGCACCCACATTGGGGCCGTCACCGTTGACCGGGTTGATCATGTGATGCAGCCACCGTGTGGCACTGCTGGCCTGCCTGCGCCAATCAGCAGAAAACGCCGGAAGCGCCCAGTGCAAACGCCAGACTTCTGCCATGCAAAAAGTGTCCAGCAGCACACGGTGGTAATTCAAGGAATATTGGCTGAAACTGCCATCCGCACCAATCAAGTGGGCGGCGCGATTTTCGAGCCAGTGCCGTCCGCTCGTCTGCCACTTGGCACCCTCGGCGTCCCCCAGCGACGCCAACCAACTGCCCCCTATGAACAATGCAGCGGCCTCGGAGGTGCCGTGATTGTTATCTTGCGCCATGGCGTACTGCAAGGTGGGCGCTATCCGCAGTAAATGCAGGCGAACCAGATCACGCAAGCCTTGGGTTGGCACGTGAGTCTGCCCAAGAATGAGTGCGGCCATAGCCAAGTGCATGACACGGATGGAGGCTTCCTGCCCGCACTTCCAGTTGGGGCCGAGATAAGGCGGGTTATGGATACACCAATCTTCCAGCCAAAGGTTCAGCCTTTTCAACGCCTGCTCGTCACCGCTGCGGGCGCGCTGCGCGAAGGCCAGCACCCAGTCCATGCGCGACAGCTCCCAAATGAGCTTGATGTCCCCTACATCAGGGTCGAAGTCGGGTATCTCCGACCAATGACGCTCAGGGTGGGTGATCCGCTTGCCGGTGATGGGGTTGGCATGCCAGTCAGGCGCCTGCTCGCCGGTGGGGAAACGCCAGTGGCTGAACAAGAGACTTTCAGACCCCCATCTCTCGATGGGCGCAACGGACATGGGAGCTACGGTCAAGTGCTTGAAAAACAACCCTACGGGGACTTCGCCTCGCATCCGACGCACGGCACTCAAGCCAGACTTAACGCCAGCCTTGTAGGCTGCCACCCTCGCAATATTCGGTAGTCCAAGAGCAATTGCGGTTCTGACTGTCGAGAGAAACCCTCTCATTGCGTACGCAGCTGTTCCGCAATGTCGATGGTGACCCGGGCAACCTCAAATATCTCATCGATGGGTATCGCCGGAACCCCGATTTCAATCGCTTTGAGAAAAGCACTGGCACATGCGTTTTGCCCCTTGTCCTGCTTCCAGAGATTGAGCTTTGTAAAGCCGGGCCAACCGAAGCCTTGAAGCTTTCGAAAGTTGTCCAGTTGCAACGCCCTGCCCGCCGCGAACACTTCGATCCGCTCCTTGGGGAAATTCGCAGGCCCATTGCCGAGGTACATGATGGTGCCAAATGAGCCATCTTCAAACCCGAGCGTGATGGAGGCCTTGTCTTCGGTAACCAACAAACCAGGTGAATCTCCCATGCGCCGGGCCATTGCCGACAC
>JANOTE010000082.1:0-1799 GCA_031416195.1 Rhodoferax sp. | reverse complement strand
GACCGCACTGGGCGGTTACCAGAGCATTAACGACCTGACCTGCGAGGGCGGTCGCCTGCGTCGCCAGCGCGACCTGGCGTTTGAGCTGATCACCGCCATCCCCGGCGTCAGTTGCGTCAAGCCGCAAGCCGCGCTGTACATGTTTCCGAAGTTGGACCCCAAGGTTTATCCGATTGCTGATGACCGCGTGTTTTTCCTGGAGCTGCTGAAGGAAACCCGTGTCATGCTGGTTCAGGGCTCAGGCTTCAATTGGCAAGCGCCAGATCATTTCCGCATCGTGTTTTTGCCGCATGAAGACGACCTGCGCGAGGCGATTGGCCGCATCGCCAGGTTTCTGGAGAGCTATCGCAAAACGCATGGCACGGATGTCAAGCCGAAGACCGTTGACGCTATTAAACTAGTAGCTTCTCGTGCTTGATATTCGAGTTCTAGAGTCACTTTTTACTTAAAATACTTATGAAATCGATTCAAGTAGGCCTGTTGGGCATTGGCACTGTAGGCAGCGGTGTTTTCAATGTGTTGCAGCGCAATCAAACCGTGATTCAGCGCCGCGCGGGCCGTAGTATTGAAATCACCATGGTGGCCGATCTCGATGTGGCTCGTGCGCAAGCGGCAGTCGGCCCCCAGGTAAAAGTCGTCAGCGATGCACGCGCCGTGATCGCCAACCCCGACATCGACATCGTCATCGAATTGATTGGCGGCTATGGCATTGCCAAGCAGTTGGTGATGGAAGCGATTGCCGCTGGCAAACACGTCGTCACCGCCAACAAGGCTCTGCTGGCGGTGCATGGCACCGAGATTTTTGCGGCGGCGCAGGCCAAAGGCGTGATGGTGGCGTTTGAAGCGGCGGTGGCGGGCGGTATTCCCATCATCAAAGCCTTACGTGAGGGGTTGACCGCCAACCGAATTCAGTGGATTGCCGGCATCATCAACGGCACCACCAACTTCATCCTGTCCGAGATGCGCGACAAGGGGCTGGACTTTGCCACCGTGCTCAAGCAAGCGCAGGCTTTGGGCTACGCCGAGGCGGATCCGACTTTTGACATTGAAGGCGTGGACGCAGCCCACAAGGTCACGCTGATGTCGGCCATCGCCTTTGGCATCCCGGTGCAGTTTGGCAAAGCGTATGTCGAGGGAATCTCCAAGCTGGGGGCCAAAGACATCAAGTACGCCGAGCAGTTGGGTTACCGCATCAAGCTGTTGGGCATTACCAAGCGAACCATGACAAATGGCAAAGAGGGCATCGAGCTGCGCGTTCACCCAAGCCTGATTCCCGCTAAACGCTTGATTGCGAATGTCGAAGGTGCGATGAACGCAGTGGTAGTCAATGGCGATGCCGTGGGCACCACGCTGTACTACGGCAAAGGCGCGGGCTCCGAGCCCACCGCTAGTGCGGTGATTGCGGACCTGGTGGACATCACGCGCTTACACGGTGCGGATGCAGCCCAGCGCGTGCCCGCGTTGGCGTTCCAGCCGCACACGTTCGACCAGGCCATGAGCGACACGCCCATCGTGCCCATGAGCGATGTGGTCACCAGCTATTACCTGCGCCTGAATGTGGCTGACCAAGCCGGCGTGCTGGCCAAAGTAACAGGCATTCTGGCAAATTCAGGCATCAGCATTGATGCGGTGTTGCAGCGCGAAGCCGATGAAGTGGGTGGGGAAGGCGCCACGCAAACTGACCTCATCATCCTCACCCACGACACCCGCGAAGGCACCATGGACGGTGTCATTGCACAAATGCAGGCGCTGCCGACCGTGCTGGCGCCCATCGTTCGCATCCGCAAGGAAGAGCTGGC
>JANOTE010000081.1:0-2013 GCA_031416195.1 Rhodoferax sp. | reverse complement strand
TCGCATTGGCTTATACCCTTTGGCGTGCGCGGCCATGGCAAAAATTTTGTATCGCTGAAATGTCTGAGAACCAGCCTGGTGTGATGCGTGAACAGTTGGCGCTGCTGCGGCCAACTATTGGCATCGTTACCGTTGTCAAAGACGATCACTTGGCTGCGTTTGCCTCGCGCGATGCCTTGGCGGCAGAGATGGCCAAGCTGGTAGCCTCGCTGCCTGCCACCGGCACCGCCGTCCTGAATGCCGACGACGAGCGGGTGCTTGCCATGGCGGCCCTTTGTGCCGCCAAAGTCATCACCTTTGGCATTTCACCCACGGCCGACCTGCGCGCGCAAGACATCAGCTCGGTGTGGCCGGATCGATTGCAAATGACCTTGGTGCATGGCGCGCAGCGGGTGAGGCTTGCAACCCAGCTCTGTGGAACCCATTGGATTCCTTCGGTGCTGGGTGCCATTGGAGGCGGTCTTGCAACTGGCATGACGCTTGAGGATTGCGCTGCAGGCATTGCCACGGTCACCCCGTTTGAAGGACGCATGCAGAGCGTGACAACGCCTGACGGCGTGACCTTCATTCGCGATGATTTCAAGGCACCGCTTTGGACGCTGGATGCTTGCTTTGACTTCATGAAAGCGGCGCGCGCCAAACGCAAAATCATCGTCATCGGCACGCTCTCAGACTACGGCGCAGGAACCGGAGCCTCCAAGAAGTACGCAGACGTTGCGCGGCTTGCTCAGGAAATTGCAGACATCACGGTGTTTGTAGGCCCTTGGGCGTCCAGCGTGCTTAAAACGCACAAGCCGGGCCATGAAGATGCATTGCGCACTTATGTTCATGTTCGTGATGCCACTCAATACGTCAATTCCATCGCACGCGAAGGCGACCTTGTCCTGTTGAAAGGCACCACTAAGCAGGATCACTTGCTGCGCATCATCCTGGCGCGAAGCAATGAAGTGAGTTGCTGGCAGGACGATTGCGCCCGGGGATCATTCTGCAACGAATGTCCTGACCGGATGAAGCCTTCAGGCGCGCCGCCTATTCATCAGCAGTTCGCCTTGCCGGAGGCGGCAGTGCGGCACTCAGACGTGGCCATTCTTGAGCCAAATGAACAAGTGATTGTGGGCCTTGGCAACCCTGAGGCCAAATATTCCAACACCCCACACAATATCGGCTACGCGGCGGTGGAGCACCTTGCTGAGTCGCTGGACCTGGATTGGATTGCAATGCCTCACGCTCTGTTTGCCCGGGGTGTTGTGCGGGGGCAAAGCATTTGTCTCATCAAGGTCAACACCAACATGAACCTGATTGGAGGTGCGCTGAAAAAGCTGTCTGACGGAATGTCATTCAACCCGCAGCAGTGCATTCTGGTGTACGACGACCTGGACTTGGGCCTGGGCACTGTGCGAACGCGCTTGAGCGGCAGTGCGGGCGGGCACCGGGGTGTTGCTTCCATCCTGGAGGCGTTTCAAACCGACCGATTCAGACGCGTCAAAGTCGGGGTGGGGCAAACCAACTCCGGCTTGTCCAAGGCAGAGTACGTACTCAAACCGTTTGATGCGGCAAGTGGCGAAACCGTTGAAAAGGCAATCGCTACTGCTGTTGCAAAGTTGCTCGAAATCGCGAAAGCGCAAGCGGATACGAAGCACGACGCTAAAGCGCCTTGACCCACGGGTGCTGCTTGGCGTTCGCGTGACGCTTCAAAAACTCCCTTGACACCTCGGTGAGCAGACCATGGCCATGAATCTGGGCTGCCTGGGTGGAAGCAATGTCATTGAGTTCAAGAATGATGGGCCCCTTGTCGGTGAATACAAAGTCCCAATGCTGGATTTTCATCAGCGGAAAGACAGCACCACCCAATTGGCACGCAGCGAGCACTTTGTCCCAATGGGGAAGCCGATAGCCTTCAATGGATTTGCCCGACAACGGCATCTTCTGCAAAATGGAAGTCTTGGGCCAAAAACCGCCCAACATATCGCTGACCTCACCCGTCACGGCATCAACATCGGCGAGCAAGTTGCC
>JANOTE010000080.1:0-3626 GCA_031416195.1 Rhodoferax sp. | reverse complement strand
TCGTGTTTCTGTTCGCACCCAAGACCGGGCCGGTGCTGCTGGTGTTTGCCGCCGTGATGGGCTTGACCTTCCTCAGCACCGTGCCACCGACAGCCGGGCTGGTGGCCAAGTTTTTTGGCACCGCCAATATGGCCACGCTGTTTGGCATCGTCATGCTGACGCACCAGGTGGGCGGTTTTTTTGGGGCATACGTCGGTGGCAAGGTGTTTGAGGCGACCGGCAGCTTTGACTGGGTCTGGTACATCGACATCGTGCTGGCCATCGGTGCGGCGCTGATCCATCTGCCGATCCGCGAAGCGCCCGTGGTGCGGCCGCTGGCCAAGGCCGCGTGACTTTTCACCGTCTCTTCGCCTGGCCATGAACCCCAGAACCCGCCTGCTGCTGGAGGCACCCATCGCGCGCACCCTGCTCAAGCGGGGTGCGCCCAATATACGGGTGATGTTTGCGCAGGCGGCAGTGGGCCTGATTGAAACCTACTTCGCGCTGGTATTCGGTCTGGTGTTCACGTGCGGAATGCTATGGGGCGGGCGCTCACCCAATTTTCATAAAATTTCCCCATGAATCTGTCGAAACCACCGATCCTGCCTAATTTACCTGTGGGCATCCGCTCCCGTATCGTGAGCAACATCAATGGCCTGGCCATGCATCTGCTGGAGGCAGGCTTTGAGCCCACCGCCAAGCACAAGCCCAAAGGCCGCATCGTGTTGCTGCACGGCTTCCCTGAGCTTGCCTTTAGCTGGCGCAAGGTCATGCTGCCGCTGGCGCAGGCGGGCTACCACGTGGTCGCGCCTGACCAGCGTGGTTACGGCCAGACCACCGGTTGGGATGGCCGGTATGACGGCGATGTGGCTTCGTTTCGCATGCTCAACCTGGTGCAGGACGCGCTGGCTCTGGTCAATGCCATGGGCTGGCAGAGCGTTACTGCCGTGGTGGGCCACGACTTTGGCTCGCCGGTGGCGGCCTTGTGTGCGCTGGTGCGGCCCGATGTCTTCAAGTCGGTGGTGATGATGAGCGCGCCGTTTGCTGGGCCACCGGCGCTGGCGTTTGATACTGCCGATACTGCCGATACCCCGCCCAGCAGTGCATCGAATCCGACCACAGCAGCGCCATCGTCCGCCTGGTCTGGCAGCCAACTTCATGAAGACCTGGCTGGCTTGCCGCGTCCGCGCAAACATTACCAGTGGTACTACTCAACGCGCGAGGCCGACAGCGATATGCGCCAAGCGCGGCAAGGCATCCATGCGTTCATGCGGGCTTACTACCACCACAAAAGCGCGGACTGGAAGCTGAACAGGCCGTTCCGGCTGAAAGACGCAAGCGCCGATGAGCTGGCCAAAATGCCAACATACTACTTGATGGACTTGCACCAGGACATGGCTGAAACGGTAGCGCATGAAATGCCAACCAACGCAGAAATAGCCCAGTGCCAATGGCTGCCTGATGAAGAGCTGTCCGTCTACAGCGCTGCATTTGCGCGAACTGGTTTCCAAGGCCCGCTGAACTGGTACCGGTGCTCAACCAGCGATGTGCTGAACGCCGATTTGAAGCTGTTTTCTGGCCGCAGCATTGACGTGCCGTCCTGCTTTATCGCAGGTGCCAGTGACTGGGGTGTGTATCAAAAACCCGGCGCGTTGGAGGCGATGCAGCAAACCGCCTGCACGCACATGGTGGGTTGTCATCTGATTGAAGGCGCGGGGCATTGGGTGCAGCAGGAACAGCCGCAGGGGGTGGTTGATTTGCTGCTGGCGTTTTTGAACCGCCCGGAGATGCCTCAAACCGGCACGGTGTAATTGAGCGTCATCCGCCCGCCATCCACCACCACAATCTCGCCGGTGACGTAGCTTGCGGCATCGCTGGCCAGCCAGGCCACCACGTCTGCCACTTCGGCGGGCTGGCCCAGGCGTCTCATGGGTGTGCGGCTCAAGACCTTGGCTTTGGCTTCATCGCTGGTCAGCACCGCGCGCTCGGCAAGCTCGGTGGCGATGGTGCCGGGTGCCACGGCGTTGACGCGGATGTTGTGCGGTGCCAGCGCCAGTGCCATCACGCGCGTGAGCTGGTTGATGCCGCCTTTGCTGACGTTGTAGCTGGCGATGTTGGGAATCGCCAGCACGGCGTTGACCGAACTCATGTTCACGATGCTGCCCTGGCCGACCTTTGCCATTTGCCGCGCGACGGCTTGGCCCATCAAAAACGAGCCTTTGAGATTGATGCGCAGCACGGCATCAAAATCTTCCTCAGTCACCTCCAAAAAATCAGCGGCTTTGAAGATGCCTGCGTTGTTGACCAGTACGTCGATGCGACCGTGCTTGGCCAATGTTTCGGCTACTGCCGAATCCACCTGAAGCTTCTCGCCCACATCGCAATGCAGATAGATCGCGCCAAGCTCCTGGGCCAAGGCCTCGCCCTTCGCATCATCAATGTCCAGCAAAACCACTTGGGCTTGCTCTTGGCGGAATCGGCGTGCGAAGGCCGCACCGATGCCTTGCGCAGCGCCCGTGATAACGACCACGCGCCCGACGTGGCCGAAGCTGATAGTTGCGTTCATGGCAGCGTTCAATGGTTATCCCTGGGCACCGCAGAGCCGCGCATCCCCACGAGGAAGTCCAGATCAGCGCCTTCATCAGCCTGTAAAACGTGATCCACATACAGCTTCCAGTAACCCGATGCCATCGGTGGTGCTGGCTTTGTCCATAAGCTCAAGCGGCGCGCCAGCTCTTCATCGCTGATGTGCAAATGCAGCTTTCGCTCGGGCACGTTCAGCTCGATCATGTCACCGTTATGTACCACGGCCAGCGGCCCGCCTGCCGCCGCTTCTGGCGCGGCGTGCAGCACCACCGTGCCGTAAGCGGTGCCGCTCATGCGTGCATCGCTGATGCGCACCATGTCGGTAATGCCTTTGCGCAGCACCTTGGGTGGCAGCGGCATGTTGCCCACTTCGGCCATGCCGGGGTAACCTTTGGGGCCGCAGTTTTTCAGCACGAGAATGCAGTGCTCGTCCACATCCAGGTTTTCATCGTCAATGCGGGCATGAAAATCTTCAATGTTTTCGAACACCACGGCGCGGCCCTTGTGTACCATCAGCGAAGGCGTAGCCGCACTGGGTTTGATGACGGCGCCGCGTGGAGCGAGGTTGCCGTGCAGCACGGCAATGCCGGCCTTGTCTTTGAACGGGGCCTGAAAAGTCTTAATGACGCGGGGATCATAATTTTGCGCGCTGGCGTTGTTCTCGCTCACCGTCTTTCCGCTGGCCGTGACGATGTCGCCATGCAGCAAATGCGCAATCTCTTTCATGACGACTGGGAGCCCGCCTGCGTAGCAAAAGTCTTCCATCAAATGCTCGCCTGAGGGTTGCAGGTTGACCAGGCAGGGCAAATCGCTGGCCAATCGGTCAAAGTCTTCGATGGTGAGCTTCAGGCCCAACCGACCTGCAATCGCGATCAGGTGAATCACTGCATTGGTTGAGCCACCAATCGCCGCCAGCGTGCGAATGGCATTCTCAAAAGCCTCCATAGTCAGGATTTTGGCGATGGTTTGATCGGTGTGAACCATGTCCACAATGCGCCGCCCAGCGTTGCGCGCCAATACGTTGCGCCGACCATCCACTGCGGGATAAGCCGCATTGCCGG
>JANOTE010000079.1:0-2011 GCA_031416195.1 Rhodoferax sp. | reverse complement strand
CCGCAAGGAAGCCCGCAGGGCCCATGCAGCAGGGTCGGCAAGCCTGCATCCTCCCGCGCAGCTCCCCGGCGCAACCCAATCAAAGCGCCGGATCCCGAATCTCCCAACGCACCTTGTCAATCTCACCCAGCAGTTCGGGCGACAGCGTGGTGCCCCACGCGTCCAGGCACTCATCCAATTGCGCCACAGTCGTCACGCCGATGAGGGTGCTGGCGACGCGCCAGTTGGTGTAGCAAAAGGCCAGGGCCATTTGCGTGGGCGTGAGGCCGTGCTCCCGCGCCAGTGCGTTGTAGCGGCGCGCGGCAGTGAGCGACTCGGGGCGGCCCCAACGCTGTTTGCGCACGGACTCGAACTTGGCAATGCGACCTTCTGGAGGCGCCAGCGGCCCGGTTGTGCCGGATTTGTCGTACTTGCCGGTCAGCAGGCCAAAGCCCAGCGGCGAATACGCCAGCAGCGACACGTCCAGCCGGTGCATGGTTTCATCCAGGCCGTTGTCCACGGTGCGGTTGATCAGGGTGTAGGCGTTTTGAACACTGGCGATGCGCGGCAAACCGTGCTGCTCGGCCAGACGCACAAACTCGTGCACGCCGAAAGGTGTCTCGTTTGACAGGCCGATGGCGCGTACTTTGCCGGCCTTGACCAGGCCCGCCAAGGCTTGCAACTGGTCGTGGATTGAAGTCACCGGTACGTCTTTGGCCGGATCGAAATACACCATACCAAACGCGGGCACATGGCGCACCGGCCAATGGATTTGGTACAAGTCGATCACGTCGGTCTGTAGGCGCTTGAGCGAGCCTTCACACGAATCAACCATGTCTTTGGCGGTGACGTGGACGCTGCCGTTGCGTATCCAATCCATGCCGCGTGCGGGCCCGGCCAGTTTGGTGGCAAGCACCAGCTTTTGCCGGGCACCAGGGCGTTTGGCAAACCAGTTGCCCATGATGGTCTCGGTCGAGCCACACGTCGCTGCGCGCGTGGGCACCGAGTACATCTCAGAGGTGTCCAGAAAGTTGATGCCACGCTCCAGCGAGCGGTCCAGGATAGCGTGGGAGGTGGCTTCGTCCACCTGTTCGCCAAAGGTCATGGTGCCCAGGCAAATGGGGGTGACGTGCAGGGCGCTTTGCCCGAGTTGAATGGTTTTCATGATGATTTTTGATGATTTGGTTAAAAATTAACTCATAGGTTAATTTAATTGGTAAATTTCGCTCAAATGTCTATTTTATGCATAAAAAAATGCTCTGGCTCCCGAAATATATGCACAATTAGCTATTTATATTATAGCACACTAAAAGTTCTAACCGGGTTCTGGATTCACCCATCAGTCCACGCGCGCACGACGCGGGCCTGCCTCGCCTGCACCCAGGTCGAGTCTTCGCGATGTGGCGGCCTGCTTTGCGGACTGGACGGCTGGTTTGGTCTGCCCGTTGAAGGCTGGGCACTGGCCGGTGGCGATGTAGGTCAGCGCTGCCGCAGTGCGCCGTTCCGCCGGGTCGCCGAGTTGGCGGGTGAGGTCGTCTGGCACCGGGCAGACCGGCGCGAAGCCATCGCTGTAGTCGGCAAAACCAACCGCATTGGCAATATCCAGGTTGACTGCGTTGTACTCAATATCGCAGGCGCTGCGCGGTAAGAACGCAAACGGCTTTCCAAACGTGGTGCTGCCCACGGTGACCACGTTTTTGAAGGGCCGCAACGCGTTGATGACTAACTCGCTGGCGGAGGCGGTGCTGCCCGAAGTGATCACCATCACCTTGTCAATGCCTTCCAGCGCCGTGGCAGGCAGGCCCGTCACGCGAAAGGTCTGGCTGAAGTTTTCGGCCGATTTCCTGGCGTTGTAGCGGTACTGCGCAAACACCTGGCCCGCCACGCTGCTGCCACCCACCATCGACGCAATGTTGCGCGCCTGCGTGGTGCTGCCGCCGCCGTTGTAGCGAAAATCAAGAATCACATGCTTCACGCCGGCGGCGCGAAAACTCTCGAATGCAACACCCAGCGCCGCTTCGCCCGAGCTGAT
>JANOTE010000078.1:0-1502 GCA_031416195.1 Rhodoferax sp. | reverse complement strand
GGCCAGCCACAGCTCCAGCGTCTGGTCGTATTCGCTGCGCGGTTTGCGGGTGAGTTTGAGGGCCAGCAACTCGCCACCGGGCAGTAACAATTTCTCTTCCTCGCCGACAATCAGCATCCATTTTTCGCTGGAACGCGGGCCGATCGTGTCGAAAGTGATTGCGGTACCGCTCGGGTATTGCGCAGGCGCGCCTGCAATCATCGCGCTGAGCTGCATCACCACGCTCAACTGATCCTGCATGCCGGCCAACAGCGGCACTTGTGGTGTGTTGGCGCTGAAGGTCACCAGGCGTTTGTCGCGTTCAAAATGCGCCGCCACTTCGGAGCGGAACTTGTCGGCAAACCGCTTGGGCTCCAAGCCGTCGGCGGTCAATCGACCGGTGCTGGTTTGAATGCGGGCACCGATTAAAAAAGCGCTGACCTCCAATCGCGCATCGTAGCTGCTGCCGTCCTGCAGCCACAGCAACTCGGCGCGGGCGTTGAAACTCAAGCTGCCTTTGGTGGCGATGACGTTGTACTTGAGGCGGGTGGAGCCGGGCACCGAGTACGCCGTGTTGACTGAACTTGCAGCACCGGCGGGTAGGTTTGACGCTGCTGCTGATGTTGCTGCCACGGCGGCCTGCATTGGCGTTATTGCACTCGCAGCATTGGCAACGAGCACAGCGGCTGATGAAGCCGCGCCGGGGGCCTCAGCCGTCACGTTGTCCAGCGCTAATGGGGCGGGCTCAGTCGGTGGGCTGGTGGCAACGTCCGTTGCAGGCCCATTGTTGGGGTCAACCGTGGTGATGTCAGTGTTGACAACTGCGTTGGCGGCGCTGATTCTTCCCGGCGTTACTTTTTTCGGGCGGGGCGCTGGCACCGCAGCGGCAACCGTCCTTGCAGCCGCCGCGGGTGTCACGGGGGCCACGTCAACCGACATCGGCTGCACGGGCTCCAACGCAATACTGCGCGTCGAGAAAGGCGGCGCATCAACACGCGGCGCACGCTGCGTCGCCTGCAGCGAATTTGAGGTGCCCAGCAAAATCAACAGGTGCGCGGCCACCACCCCAGCCGTCAACAGGCCGAGTATTTGGGTTGGCATCGCCGTTGATCTCTCAGGCGCAGGCGCGGGGTTCATAGAGCAGAATTTTGCCAGCTTCGCTTCGTAGAATGATCAGCTTTGCCCATTGGCCCTGAATCGCCCAAAAGACCCATGAAACTCGCCACCTACAAAGACGGCTCGCGCGACGGCCAGTTGGTCGTCGTCTCGCGCGACCTGAAGCTCGCCCATTACGCCAGCGGCATTGCCAACCGCATGCAGGAGGTGCTGGACGACTGGAACTTCATCAGCCCGCAGTTGCAGGATTTGTACGACGCCCTGAATAAGGTCGATGATGCCGCACACGCCACCGGAATCGCCCGCCACGCCTTTCCGTTCAACCCCAAAATGTGCAGGGCGCCGCTGCCGCGCGCGTACCAATGGGCCGATGGCTCGGCCTACATCAACCACGTCGAGCTGGTGCG
>JANOTE010000077.1:0-3226 GCA_031416195.1 Rhodoferax sp. | reverse complement strand
CAGGTGACCTTCACATCGATGGCCATCACACGGTGGAAGATGTGGGCATCACGCTCGGGCAGGCAGTACACAAGGCGGTGGGAGACAAGAAAGGCATTCGCCGCTACGGTCACGCCTACGTGCCGCTGGATGAGGCCTTGAGCCGCGTGGTGATTGACTTCTCGGGTCGCCCCGGCCTGGTAATGGATGTGCCGTTCAAAAGCGGCATGATCGGCACGTTTGACTCGCAACTGGCGCACGAGTTTTTTCAAGGTTTCGTCAATCATGCGTTCGTCACGCTGCATATCGACAACCTGAAGGGCGAAAACGCCCATCACCAGTGCGAAACCGTGTTCAAAGCCTTTGCCAGGGCGCTGCGCATGGCGCTGGAGCTAGACCCGCGCGCCCTGGGCACGATTGCCTCAACCAAAGGGTCGCTGTAAGCTGTTCAAGGGCTTGATCTAGGTAAAAATTAACCTGTGGGTTTATTTTTGACATAAAACTGTCAAAAAACACAAAATTCTATATAAAATAAGCCTCTAGCTCTCGAATAATGTGCATAAGTAGATATATATATGATAGCAAATAGGACGGTCGCCGTTGTCGATTACGGCATGGGCAACCTGTTCTCGATGGCGCAGGCGGTGCGCCGCGCGGCGCAGGGCAGCGGGGTTGAGGTGATTGTTACCGCGCGGCCAGACGAGGTTCGCAGTGCTGAGCGCATCATCCTGCCGGGCCAAGGTGCCATGCCGGACTGCATGCGCGAACTGCGCGAATCGGGCCTGCAGGCGTCTGTGCTGGAGGCGGCGGCATCCAAGCCGATGTTCGGGGTATGCGTTGGCATGCAGATGCTGTTGGACTACAGCCACGAGGGTCGAAAAGAGGCATCGGGGGGGGGCTTGGCGGATAAAGGTACCGCGGGCTTGGGGCTGATCCACGGTGAGGTCATCAAGTTTGCGCTGGATGGTCAGATTCAGGCGGATGGCAGCCGCTTCAAAGTGCCGCAAATGGGGTGGAACCAGGTGATCCAGGCGAAGAATCAAGGGGTAAGTCACCCGATCTGGGCGGGCGTGCCAGATGCCAGCTATTTCTACTTTGTGCATAGTTTTTACGCCCAACCGTCTGATGCGCGCCACAGCGTGGGCCAGACAGACTATGGCAAACGCTTCTCTGCCGCAATTGCGCGCGATAATATTTTTGCAACTCAATTCCACCCCGAAAAAAGCGCGACGCAAGGCCTGTCCCTGTACAAGAACTTCCTTCATTGGAACCCTTAGTCCTTTCGCCCGCCCGCATTTTCGCCGCTCCGCTTTAACGCGCCTCATGCAACTCATCCCTGCGATTGACCTGAAAGACGGTCTATGTGTCCGCCTCAAACAAGGCGACATGGCCCAATCAACCACCTTTGGAGAAGACCCGGCGCTGATGGCGCGAACTTGGGTTGACAAAGGTGCGCGGCGGCTGCACTTGGTCGATTTGAACGGCGCGTTTGCCGGGCATCCCAAAAACGAAGCGGCCATCCGCAAAATCCTTAAAACCGTCGGCAGCGAGGTCGATGTGCAGTTGGGCGGTGGCATTCGCGATCTGGACACGATTGAGCGCTACCTCGATGCGGGTCTGCGCTACGTCATCATCGGCACCGCAGCCGTCAAAAACCCCGGCTTCCTGCAAGATGCCTGCACCGCGTTTGGCGGCCACATCATCGTGGGGCTGGATGCGCGTGAAGGCAAAGTCGCCACTGACGGCTGGAGCAAGCTCACCCGCCACGACGTAATTGACCTGGGCAAAAAATTCGAAGACTACGGGGTCGAATCCATCATCTACACCGACATTGGCCGCGACGGCATGCTGTCGGGCATCAACATTGAAGCCACCGTCAAGCTGGCGCAAGCGCTCACCATCCCCATCATCGCATCTGGCGGTTTGTCCAACATGGCAGACATCGAAGCGCTGTGCGACGTGGAGAGTGAAGGCGTTGAAGGCGTGATTTGTGGGCGCGCGATTTACTCGGGTGATCTTGATTTTGCAGCGGCGCAGGCCAGAGCTGACGAATTGAACGGATGAGTTGAATGCCTGACCGCTCGCCGAAAGTCAGCGAATCATCAAAACCTTCACGCCCACGGCATCAGCCACATCTGCCCAGGCCGAATTTGCGGTCACCGCAGTGCCTTTCATCAATTGGGCCAGCGCCAGGCACGCGCGATCACCCAAAGACAGGCCTGCGAGCTGGGTGGTTACGCGAAGGGAGGCACTAAGCAGTGCCTGCTCCAAATCAAAATCGATGGTTTGAACATCCAGCTCTTTCAAAGTGCGCGCGAGGTGAATAGGCGCTAAACCCTTGTCCACGAGACGTGTGCCCACTTCGACAATATTGACACTGCTTGCGACGCACTCGTGCTCGACAATCAAATCATTCACCACGTCGCCACCGCGCTCACCCTGCATCAAAGCCAGCAGTGCTGAGGCATCCATCACATACAGCATGACCCCGCCTGGCCCTATTCTTTGGACTCTCTGGCCGCTTCAAGGCGGCGATCTGCGATGAGTTCGTCAGATAGGCTAATTTTGGGATCGACACCCAGTTCCTTGAATAAATTGTCGAAAAAAGCGCGCCGCTTTGCGCTGCGTTGCAGGGCCGAAGTTAAAACCAAACTACCATCCTTGATCTCCACATGAATTAAGGATTTGGGCTTAAACCCCAGTTTTTCACGCAGCTCGGCAGGTATCAATAGACGCCCGTTGTCTGACATGGCCAGTGAAGTCATCGAAAATCTCCTGAGATGTTCTCTGGAATTTTGACATATTTTATAAAATTGTCAAATTATTTAGAAAAGTCAAATTATGCTCGCCAAACGAATCATCCCCTGTCTGGACGTTACCGGTGGCCGCGTCGTCAAAGGCGTTAATTTCGTCGAACTGCGCGATGCGGGCGACCCGGTGGAGATCGCCGCGCGCTACAACGAGCAGGGGGCAGACGAACTGACGTTTCTGGACATTACCGCCACCAGCGATAACCGGGGGCTGATCCTGCACATGATCGAGGCGGTGGCCTCGCAAGTCTTTATCCCGCTCACCGTCGGTGGCGGTGTGCGCACGGTAAATGATGTGCGGGCACTATTGCTGGCGGGGGCCGACAAGGTTTCCTTCAACTCCGCCGCAGTGGCCGATCCCGATGTGGTGGCCCGCGCCGCGGACCGCTTCGGCAGCCAGTGCATCGTCGTTGCCATCGACGCCAAGACCGTGGCCC
>JANOTE010000076.1:0-2615 GCA_031416195.1 Rhodoferax sp. | reverse complement strand
AGACGGGTGCCCCAGCGCGGCGATGTGTATTGGATTGATCCGAACCCGGTCGCTGGCCGTGAGATTCGGGATCGCCACCGTTTTGTGGTGGTCAGTCCAATGGAAATCAACAAACTCGGCGTTTCGATCACCGTGCCGGTGACTTCAGGCGGAGCGTTCGCACGGCTTAAAGGGCTGACTGTGCCGCTAATGGGCAGCGACACCACGGGAGTGGCCGTGTGCAACCAGGCGCGCTCATTCGACATTCAGGCACGGGTGCTGGCAGGTTCTGCGCGGTACATTGAAACGCTGGATGCTGCGACAGCGGATGACATTGTCAACCGACTGATCAGCGTGCTGGAGCCGGGCTGACCGAAGTTTCCCTGCGCCATCAACCCCGCCTCATGCCGATGCATCAATGCGCATCATGGTGGTTTGTTTGACGGGTCGATAGAAGGGGTTGCAGATGGCGGTTTTCTGGCGCTGATGCGGGCGGGGTTGGCAGGGCTGGGGTTGAGTATTTCACTTATTTTTCCAGCCGAACCATCTTCATCGCCGAAGCAATCAACGCTGACACCTCGGTCATGTTGCTGGGCACGATCAAGGTTGTGGTCGCATCGCTTGCCACGCGCGAGTAGGCTTCAATCGAGCGCTCCGCCACTTTGAGTTGCACCGCCTGTTCGCCGCCAGGCTGGCGAATAGCGGCCGCGATGCGCTCAATCGCACCGGCCGTCGCATCGGCCACAGCGGTGATGAATGCCGCTTCACCTGCTGCCTTGTTGATCACCGCCTGTTTTTCACCCTCTGAGCGGGCAATGAAGGCCTCGCGTTCGCCGGTGGCGATATTGATCTGCTCTTGCCGGCGGCCTTCCGAGGCGGCGATTAGCGCGCGCTTCTCGCGCTCGGCGGTAATCTGCTGCTGCATCGCATGCAAAATTTCTTTCGGTGGTGTGAGGTCTTTGATCTCATAGCGCAGCACTTTCACGCCCCAGTTCAACGCCGCTTCGTCAATGGCTTGCACCACTTGCGCATTGATGATGTCGCGCTCTTCAAAGGTTTTGTCCAGCTCCAGTTTGCCGATCACCGAACGCAGCGAGGTCTGCGCCAGTTGCGAGATGGCGATGATGTAGTTGCTCGATCCGTAGCTGGCACGCATCGCATCCGTCACCTGAAAGTACAAAATCCCATCCACCTGCAACTGGGTGTTGTCCTTGGTGATGCAAACCTGGCTGGCAATGTCCAGCGGAATTTCTTTCAGGATGTGTTTGTAGGCGACCTTGTCAACGAAGGGGATCAGGAAGCTTAAGCCCGGCGTGAGCGTCTGGTGGTATTTGCCCAGCCGCTCCACCACCCAGGCGTGCTGTTGCGGTACGACTTTGACCGACTGGTAGACGAACAACGCCGCCACAATGAACAGAATGATGCCAAAAGTGCTCATGAATTACTCCGAAAGGTTGAGGTGGTCTTTAAGTTAAATTTTTTCGAGGATAAAGCGGCTGCCGATGACTTCAACAATTCGGTGCGCGCCTGCTGCGTGCGTTGCGGTCGCCTGCGGGTTGCGGTGGGAAACACTCCACTTCGCGCCCCGATAAGTCACGGTGGCGGTGCCATCGTCTTGCCAGGCATCCACTTGCACCGTGCCGCCAATGTCCAAATTCACATCCGCGTTCACGCTGGCGGCCAGGGCAGCAGGCTGCTTTTGCTTGATGCCGCGCCACACCAGCACCGAGCCACCGCCCACTACGGCCGCAATGATGATCTGCGTTGCGCTTTCTGCGCCCGCGTGAGTAGCGAGCGCCGCTGCGGCCAGTCCCAGGGCAATCATCAGCAGGTAGAAAGTGCCGGTCATCAGCTCGATGGCAACTGCGCCGCCCGCGAGCAGCCACCAGATTGAAGATTGCGTCATGGTTTCCTTGTGTGATCCGACATGTTGCCGAATGTACTTCTGAGATTGTGCTTCGTCAGTAAAATCTGTGGGCGAGTTCCGGCTCAGGAAGCTTGCCAATTACGTGATACAGGGCGAGTTTCATTCTGAAGGTGCGAAAGACCGATAATTTTCTCATGGTCACTTTGACCTTGTTGTTCAGGCCCTCGACAACGCCACTGGAGAACTTCTTTTTGGCGCGGAAATAGTTCAGGATCAGTTCGCGATGGCGACGCAACGTCTTGGCGATCTTCTTTATCGGCTCGATGCGTGAACGCATGACCAGCGCTATCCATCGATCCAGGAATTTGTCCGCCCAGGTGGGCGTAATCCCAGAACTGCCGGCTGATAGCGGGCTATTTACAGGCTGATATTGCCCACCTTTGCAACGAATGGGGAAGAATCCATGACCACGCCTAAACAGCACCGCGCGACGACCACTGCGATAGACGAAGCCAGCTTTGCCAAAGCCGCCGAGCAAGGCCGCAGGCTGCTGGAGCGTGGTCCGCTGGCCACGGTCGCCCGTTATTCGGCAGGGCGCATCCATGTTGAGCTTAGTAATGGCTGCGCTTTTGAATTCCCGGTCGAGCAGGCGCAAGGCCTAGCTGGCGCCAAGGTGGCGGACTTGCGTACTATTCATATTCAGGCGGCAGGCCTGGGCCTGCACTGGCCTAAGCTGGACGCAGACCTGTACGTGCCCAGTCTGGTCAAA
>JANOTE010000075.1:0-3077 GCA_031416195.1 Rhodoferax sp. | reverse complement strand
CTGGTACAAGGCCGCGCGGACGACCTGCTCAGCCTGATGTGCCTGGCCCGCCCGATGGATTCGGTGCCGCTTCTGATCGCCCCCGCGATGAACCGCGAGATGTGGGCACACCCCGCGACCCAGCGCAACATGGCGCAATTGGCAAAAGATGGCACCACGATCCTGGGTGTAGGCACAGGCGACCAGGCCTGTGGCGAAACGGGTGATGGCCGCATGCTGGAGCCGCTCGAATTGCTAGAAGACGTGATCGCCTTCTTTCAACCCAAGTCGCTGGTGGGCCATCATGTTCTGGTCACCGCTGGCCCGACGTTTGAGGCGATCGACCCGGTGCGCGGTATCACCAACTTGTGCAGCGGCAAGATGGGCTTTGCCATCGCCCGCGCCGCACACGAGGCAGGGGCCGAGGTCACCCTCGTCGCAGGCCCGGTGCATCTGCCCACACCGCGCGGCGTGGCGCGTATCAACGTCACGTCCGCGCAAGCTTTGTATGACATGGCGGTGATGGAGTCTGCCAGCGCCAGCGTGTTTGTGGCCACAGCAGCCGTGGCCGACTGGCGGCCCGCCAATGCGTCAGATCACAAAATTAAAAAGGACGGCTCAGGCGTGGTGCCGAGTTTGCAGTTCGTCGAGAACCCCGACATCTTGGCGACGATTGCGCATTCTCCCCGTGCGACAAGCGGAGAGCTTTACTGCGTAGGCTTCGCTGCCGAAAGCCACGACCTGCTGGCCAACGCACAGGCCAAGCGGTTGCGCAAAGGCGTGCCGCTCCTGGTGGGCAACATTGGCCCGGCGACCTTCGGCAAAGACGATAACGTGCTGCTGCTGGTCGATGCGAATGGCGCTGAAGAATTGCCGCGCGCCTCCAAACTGGCTTTGGCCCGCCAGCTCGTCGCGAAAATCGCCAGCAACACATCCGTATCGGCGTAAATCAATGTTGCGCAATCGCTATTGCCTTAGATTGGAACCATGAAGATTGACATCAAAATTCTCGACCCGCGCTTAACCGATAACCTGCCCGAATACGCCACCCCTGGCAGTGCCGGCCTGGACTTGCGCGCCTGCCTGCTTGAGCCCATGACACTGCAGCCCAACGCGTGGCAACTGGTGCCCACTGGCATCGCGATTTACCTGGCCGATGCCGGTTATGCCGCACTGATCCTGCCGCGCTCGGGCCTGGGCCACAAACACGGCATCGTGCTGGGCAATCTGGTCGGCCTGATAGACAGCGACTACCAAGGCCAGTTGATGGTCAGCGCCTGGAACCGAAGCCCCACCGCCTTCACCATTGAACCCATGGAGCGCATCGCCCAATTGGTGATCGTGCCCGTGGTGCAGGCACAGTTCAACGTCGTCGCAGAGTTCCCGGCCTCGCAGCGAGGCGAGGGCGGGTATGGGTCGACCGGTAAAGCGTAAGTTCATCCATCGGTTTGCTATATTTATAGGAGCTATTTGTGCATATAATACGAGAGCTAGAGACCTATTCACTCTATAATTTTCTGATTTTTGGTAATTTTGGAGAAAAAATTAACTCACAGGTTTATTTTATTCAAACCAGTGCCATTGGTGACTTTCTACAATCGGGCTAAATGCCGCTTCTCGCAACCTCTCTTTGAATGAGTTCAACATGCACAACTTCACCCAGTATTACATCGACGGCGCTTGGGTTCAACCGCTGAAATCCACTCCGATGCAGGTCATCAACCCCGCCACCGAGCAGGCGGTGGGCACGATCGCCATCGGCACCGCGCTGGACGTTGACCGCGCCGTCAAAGCCGCGCGCAAAGCCTTTCCCAAGCAATCCGTCATGCCGGTGGCGCAGCGCCAGGAGCTGCTGCAATCGATCATCGCCATCTACAAGCGCCGTATGGACGATGTGGCGATGGCGATCTCGCAGGAGATGGGCGCGCCCTTGGAAAAGTTGGCCAAACGCGCGCAGGCACCGGCGGGATTGGGGCATTTCATCGTCGCCTCCAAAGTGCTGGCCGAGTTCGAATTTGAGCGCATGCAAAAAACCACCCGCATCGTGCGTGAACCCGTGGGCGTGTGCGCGCTAATCACGCCGTGGAACTGGCCGATGAACCAGATGACCTGCAAGATCGCGCCGGCGCTGGCCACTGGCTGCACGATGGTGTTGAAACCGAGCGAGCTGGCTCCGCTGAGCGCCCACATCCTGGCTGAAATCCTGCACGAGGCGGGTGTGCCTGCGGGCGTCTTCAACCTGGTTGATGGTGATGGCCCCGGCGTGGGCGCGGCGCTCTCCAGCCACCCCGAGGTGGACATGGTGTCATTCACCGGTTCCACCCGCGCGGGCATCGCCGTGCAAGTTGCAGCTGCGCAAACCATCAAGAAGGTCGCCCTCGAACTGGGTGGCAAATCCGCCAATATCATCACCGACGATGCCGACCTGGCCGCCGCCGTCAAGCACGGCGTGATGAGCATGATGAACAACACTGGCCAGAGCTGCAATGCGCCCAGCCGCATGCTGGTGCCCGCCTCCAAATTGGCCGAGGCAGAAGCCATCGCTGCCGCCACGGTGCAAAAAATCAAGGTGGGCGACCCGGCCAATGCGGAAACCAGCATGGGCCCCGTGGCCAACAGTGCGCAGTTTGGCCGCGTGCAGGCGATGATTGAGCGCGGCGTGGCCGAAGGCGCGAAAGTCGTCGCTGGCGGCCCGGGGTTGCCCGACGGCATCACAACGGGTTACTTCATCAAGCCCACCGTTTTCAGCAACGTCACCAATCAGATGGACATTGCCCGCCAGGAGATTTTTGGCCCGGTGCTGGTGATGATCCCGTACAGCGGCGGCATTGATGAAGCCGTCGCCATCGCCAATGACACACCCTACGGTTTGTCCGGCTACGTCTACGCCGCCACCCCCGCAGCGGCGGGTGTCATCGCTGCACGCCTGCGCACGGGCAACGTCCATCTGAACGGCACGGGTGGCGATAACGCCGCGCCCTTCGGCGGCTACAAGCAAAGCGGCAATGGGCGCGAGTGGGGCGCGTTGGGCTTTGAGGAGTTTCTGGAGACCAAGGCGGTATTCAATCCGCCTGCGCCTGTTGCGGCTTGATAGGTTG
>JANOTE010000074.1:0-5898 GCA_031416195.1 Rhodoferax sp. | reverse complement strand
GCGGGCGTCAACTTCAAAGGTGGCTCGGGTTGCGCAGATGGCGCGGGCGGCGCACGGGACACGACAGTCAGCATTGCAGGCTCTGCGCCAGCAGGCTGCGCAAGCGTTGCTTTCGCTGCGATGGCTGCATCTTGCAAGGGCTCGGCTGCTTGGGCCAGTTCGGGAAGGATTTTGACGCGGATGTCGGGCGCATCGGCGCGCCGATCCTGCCAGGGCAGGCGCAAGCCTGCAAGCCCAAACCCTTGGCCGGCAAAGGTCAGGCTCAACAGCAACGCATGGAACAACAGGGAGAGCAACAGCCCAAGCGCCAGGCGCTTGCGTTCAAGGGGCATCTACCACGTCTTCAACAATGCCATCCACCACCTCTTTGCCTTGCACAATCTCTTTGGAAAACAGCTCTATCGCCGTTTTGGCGACCTGGGTGGTGTCGTAGTAAGCGTAGGCACCCACGCCCACCGCGCCGATGATGGGCAGGAAGCGAGAGGCGCTTTTGCCCACCAGGCCTTGGGTGATTTGCAGGCCGAGCTTTTTCACCATCGACTGCACCAATGCCGAAGAGGCTTTTTGCACCAGCACGCGCTCGCCCACGCGGGTGACCACGTCACGAAACAGTTGGGCCGAGACGTGTTTGAACAGGCAATACATCATCTGCTCGCGGCCCATGGCAGCGCTTTTGCCGTAGACGGCGGCGATGTCGGAGACCATCTGCGTTTGCAGCTTCCATACAGCGATCAATTCCGGCAAAACCGTGAGCCAGCCCCAAAAACCCGGTGGCAGCGCCATCGAGCTGGCGACCAGGCTGGCTTGGCGCGATGCCCTGCGGGCGAGGGCCTGCGCGCGGGCCAGCGGCTGCTCCACCGCGTGCTCGCGCGAGTTGGGGATGCGCACCACCAGGTCGAGCAGGGCGTTTTCCACCGCATTGCGCGGGCCTTGTAAGGTGACCAATGCGAGTGCGCGGGATTTGGAAGCCATGACGCGTGCTCCGCTTACGTGATGTCAACGGTGTGGATGGCAAACGCTCCTGCCTTGCAATCCGCAAAGTAATGCTCCAGCGTTTCCTTCACGGTTCTGAAAGCTATCTCGCCCCAGGGGATTTCTGATTCCAGGAACAGCTTGGCCTCAATCGTTTCGGTGCCGGGATCAAACTGGTCGCTGGTCAGCCGGGCGCGGTAAAACATGTGAACCTGGCCCACGCGGGCGACGTTCAAGATCGAAAATAATCCCTCCATTTCAAACTGCGCGCCAGCTTCTTCCACCGTCTCGCGCGCGGCTCCTTCGGCCAAAGTTTCGTCCAGCTCCATGAAGCCGGCAGGCAACGTCCACTTGCCAAAACGCGGCTCGATGTTGCGTTTGCACAGCAAAATGCGGTCGCCAAAATGCGGCACTGTGCCCACTACGTTGAGCGGGTTTTCGTAATGTACGGTGTGGCACGCGGGGCAGACGGCGCGGTGTTTGGTGTCGCCGTCATCGGGGATTCGGTAGGCCACGGCAGTGCCGCAATTTTTGCAGTGTTTGATGGGCGATCTAAGCATCAGCACAGTTTAGTTTGAAAACAAAAAGGGCTCCCGAGGGAGCCCTGTTCGCAGCGAAGGGGAATTCACGCCTTTTTTAGGCCGCCTTCGCGCCTACTTCCCGCCCTCTTCACACCTTTTCATGCTTTTTTCGCAGCGCCGCCTTTGGAATGTTTCTCGATCAGGGCCTTGGCACCGTCCAACAGCTTGCGGCCTTCAAAGCCTTTTTTGTCCATGTCTTGCACCCATTCGACTTCAAGCGCGCGGGATTTGCGGCGGAATTCCTGCGCGTCGGCAGCGCTCATGGTGAAGATGGAGTTGCCCCGGTCAGCGGCGGCCTTGCGGCCTGCGGCATCGCCCGCCTGCTGGGTTTTGCCAAGCCAGCCCGAGGTTTCGATACCAGAGTTGGCATCGATCACTTTCTTCAAGTCAGCGGGCAACGAGTTGTACTTCGCCTTGTTCATCGCCATTACAAACGTGGTGGTGTACAGCGCGCCGCCTGCGGGGTCAAACTCGGCAGCAAACTTGGTTAGCTCATGCACCTTGACCGATGGCACCACTTCCCAAGGGATCACGCAGCCTTGAATGGTGCCTTTACTCAAGGCATCAGGAATGCTGGGCAGGGGCATGCCCACAGGTGTGGCGCCCAGGCTGCCCATCAGCTTGGTGACCTGGCGGGTGGGGGCACGCATTTTCAGGCCCTTCATGTCGTCCACCGATTTCACGGCCTTGTCGACGGTGTGGATCACGCCAGGGCCATGCACCTGCAGGGCCAGCACTTGTACGTCCTTGAACTCATCGGCCGCAAAGGTCTGCACGTATTCCCAATAGGCTTTGGAGGTGGCCTCGGCGTTGCTCATGATGAAGGGCAGCTCAAACACCTCGACGCGCGGAAAGCGGCCTGCCGTGTTGCCAGGCAGCGTCCAGACGACGTCCACCACGCCATCACGCGCCTGGTCGTACAACTGCACCGGTGTGCCACCCAACTGCATCGCGGGGTAGGCTTCAAACTTGATGCGACCGCCCGAGTCTTTTTCAACCTTGTCCATCCAGGCCTTGTGCATGTTCAGCCATACGTTGGATGTGGGTGCCATGAAGGTGTGGAACTTGAGCGTGACGGTGGCCTGCGCCATCGACAAGGCCGGGGCTGTCAATGTGGCCGCGCCTACAGTTTTGAGAAGGGTACGACGTTGAATCATCAGGTGTCTCCAGGGAATAAGTGAACGGTGAAAGCTGACAGTAACGGAAATTGCCAGCCCGTGTTGACGGGAATAACCCTCAACGCCGAAGTTTCAAGTGATGTACTTCACCAGCCACAGCGAGATGCCGGGAAAAAAGAGCAACAGCAGGGTGCGAAACACGTCGCTGATCAAAAACGGCATCACGCCTCTGTAGCTCTCAGCGATGGGCACGTCCTTGGCCAGGCTGTTGACCACGTAAACATTCAAACCCACCGGCGGTGCCAGTAGGCCAAAGCCCACCGTCATCAAAACCATGATGCCAAACCAGATGGCCACCGACTCCTGGGGCATGCCAAAGTCCAGACCGATCACCATCGGAAAAAAGATCGGAATGGTCAGCAAGATCATCGACAGCTCATCCATCACCGCGCCCAGCACTACATAAAACAGCAGGATGGCCGAAACCACCATCAGCGGTGACAGCCCCCAGCCCATCACCACGCTGGAGAGTTGCGCGGGCACCTGTGTGAGGGCCAGAGCGGCGTTCATCAAGTCGGCACCCAAGAAGATCATGAAGATCATAGCCGAGCCTTCAGCGGTAGCGTAGAAGCAGGTTTTGAGTTTTCCCAGCGTCAGCTCGCGCTTGAGTAAAGCTGCCACAAAGGTCGATGCCGCGCCTACCGCCGCACCTTCAGTGGGTGTGAACAGCCCGCCGTAAATACCACCAAACACAATAACGAAGACGATACCAATCGGCACGATGCCCATCAGGGTTTGCAAGGTGATTTTTTCGCTAATGCTGTCGTTGTCGGGCGCCTGGCCGGGCACGACGCGCACGTAAATGGCGATGGCCACCATGTAGCCCAGCATGGCAATGATGCCGGGCACCATCGCTGCTGCAAACAGCTTGGCGATGTTTTGCTCGGCCAAAATTGCATAGATCACCAAGGGCACCGAGGGTGGAATCAAGATGCCCAGCGTGCCGCCTGCGGCCAGCGTGCCAGTCGAGAGTCGACCCGAGTAGCCGTGGCGCTTCATCTCTGGCAGCGCCACCGACGTGATGGTGGCTGCCGTGGCCACGGATGAGCCGCAGATTGAGCCAAACGCCGCGCTGGCCAGCACCGCCGCCATTGCCAGCCCGCCCTTGAATCTGCCCATCACCGCAGCCGCAAAACCAAACAGCGCCTTCGATATCCCGCCTTGCGTCGCGAAGTTGCCCATCAAAATAAACAGGGGAATCACCGAGAGGTCGTAACTGGCAAATCGCGCAAATGCCTGCGTGTTCAAAAAGCTGCTCAGCGGCCCCCAGCCGGCCTGTGCCACGTAGCCTGCGCAACCCGCCACAAACATGGCGATGGCAATCGGAGTGCGCACGGCCATCAGCACCAACATGATGGCGAAAATGGTGAGTGCCAACATCACCGGGCTCATGAGGTGGCCTGTTCGTCAGAGCTGCTGTCAAAACTGTTTTCAAAGCCAACCACCGCCTGCCACAGCGCAATCACCGCGGTGAGCACCAAGGGCGGTACCAGGCAGGTGTAGACGATCCATTCCGGAAAGCCCAGCATCATCGTTCCTGATTGATTGGCAAAGGCGCTCAAACCGCCTACTGTCGTGCGCCAGGCCATCAGCCCCAGCGCCAGCGCCATCAACAAGGCACCCAGCCGATCTAATCGGGCATTGGCTTGTGCGCTGGCTTTGGCGGTGAAAAAGTCCACAATAATGTTACCGCGCCGCCATTGGCAGATTGGCAAAAACAGCGCAATCGCTGCACCTGCGACCACGCCCGTTAGTTCAAAATCGCCCGCCAGCGTGATGCCGATGGTGTTGCGGCCAATCAGGCTGGCGCAGGTAAGCAGCGTGATGCCAGTGAGCAAAATACCCGCCAGGATGGCGCAAAACTTCGCCAGCGCCTCCAGTATTTTCATTGAACTTTGACAGTGATGGGCGTCAAGCCCGCCACGCTGCCGTGCATCGTGTCGCCCACCACCACGGCAGCTACGCCTTCGGGCGTGCCGGAGTAAATCAAATCGCCGGGCTGCAACTCCCACGCGGCGGAGATGTGTTCAATCGTCTCGCCAATGTTCCAGATCAGCTTGCTTACGTTGCTGCGCTGGCGGTCTTTGCCGTTGACCTGCACGTAAATCTCGGCATTGGCCACATCGCCCGCAGCCGCTGCCGGAGTGATGGGGCCAATCGGTGCCGACGCGTCAAACGCCTTGCCAATGCACCAAGGCCGGCCTTGTTTTTTCATCTCGCCTTGCAGGTCGCGCCGCGTCATGTCCAGGCCGACGGCGTAGCCCCAGATGTGGCGCACCGCATCGCTGGCCTTGATGTCTCGTCCGCCGATGCCAATGGCGACCACGAGCTCGATCTCGTGATGCAGATTGGCCGTCAGGCTCGGGTAGTCGATGGCGCCGGCTTCGCCCTCAGTCACGGCCACCACGGCATCGGCCGGTTTCATGAAGAAGAAGGGTGGCTCGCGTCCGCTGAAACCCATCTCTTGGGCGTGTTCCGCGTAGTTGCGGCCGACACAATAAATGCGGTGCACAGGGAACTCACCACCCCCCGCCACAGGCACAGCGACGGTCGGTGCTGGGGTCAAGACGTAGCTCATGTCGAGGTGCGCTAGTGCGCCGTTGGCTCGGGGCATTGATGATGCCATGCGGGTGCGTCAACACTGCCCCTACACTGGAACGATGCTGTTGGCCCCTCCCCTCACACACCGCATCAAACACTGCCGCTCGTGTGGTGGCGCCTGCACTTACCGTGTCCCCGCCGACGACAACCGTGAGCGCGCCACCTGCACCGCTTGCGGTGAGATCCACTACGAAAACCCGATCAACGTCGTCGGCACCGTGCCGGTATGGCAAGACGCCGTGCTGCTGTGCCGCCGCAACATCGAGCCGCGCTTTGGTTTTTGGACCTTGCCCGCAGGTTTTCTTGAACTCGGCGAGAGCACACAAGCCGGTGCGCTGCGCGAGACCATTGAGGAGGCCGGCGCGAAGATCGAACTGCTGGATCTCTTCACGCTCTTGAACGTGGTGGCCGTGGGCCAGGTGCACTTCTTCTACCGCGCGCGCATGCTCGACACGAGCCTGGCGCCGGGCCCCGAGACCATCGAAGCACAGCTCTTTCGCGAGGCTGACATTCCCTGGGACCGCATCGCCTTTCGCACCGTGCGCCAGACGCTCGAGCACTACTTT
>JANOTE010000073.1:0-2818 GCA_031416195.1 Rhodoferax sp. | reverse complement strand
TTGCAGACAACTGGCGCGCCATGCGTGGGCTTGAGCTTGAGCTTGATCGAGATTTTCAGAAGCGTCTTTCCGTCTGAATGCCTCGCCCGCAGAATCGTCTTTTGCCCAAGGAAGCAAAACATGGACATAAAAATCGCACATAACAAAACAAGCAAGCTCGTAGGCAAACTGGCCATCAGCGGTTTGTTTGGCATCGGTGGAATCAGCGCAAGCCACGCCGAGATCATTCCTGTTGATTGGGCAGACCGCGCTTTTGCGCACACGTCGAGCATTGCGCCGAAAAAGTTTCTCGAAATCTGCGGTGCATTGGACAAAGGGGAAGCCGTTGCCTGGCAATTCACGGGCAGTGCGGCAACAGATTTCAATATCCACTACCACGTCGGCAAAAAGGTGATTTACCCACAGAAGCGCAAAGGTGTCGCCAGCGCCTCGGGGAAGTTGGCCGTGCCGATTGACCAGGATTACTGTTGGATGTGGACGAACAACGCGGACCAGCCTGTCAACCTCAGCGTCAAGTTGAAGAAGTAGTCGCGCTTGGGTGTCTGCGTTAAAGCAGCCGCGCCAAATACCGCCCAGTATGACTCGCCGCATTCGCCGCCAAATCCTCCGGAGTGCCCACGCCTACCACTTCACCACCACCAGAGCCGCCTTCGGGGCCCATGTCGATCACCCAGTCGGCGGTTTTGATCACGTCCAGGTTGTGTTCGATCACCACGATGGTGTTGCCAATGCCCGCAGGGCATTCATCCATGTTTTGAAGTGCCTGCACTCTTTCTCCATCACTTCTAATGATATGCTTTCAGCAGCTCTGGGGCCGTGCGTTGACTTCCTGAACGTTGGATGGAGCAGATTCTCCAACCGTTTGGAAGGTTTGGTTTCGTAGCCATCGTTGATGTGTTCAGGCGTATCGGCCGAGGCACGTATTTTTGTTAGTTTGCCAAGATAGCCCGCCCAATTCGGTTCCACGCCACTTAGCGCCGTCACATCCGAGAACAGCAGGCCTTCGAACTCATAGGGCTGAATATGGGGCAAAAATCGGTCGAATCGGCAGCCCACATGGGCAGTGATGGCTACATGCAATGCTTGCTGAAGGCTGTGAACCCTCACATAGACATCCGGTTTATTCCTATGTTTTTCAAACTCGGGAAAGTCTGTGTCCAAGGCATACAGATCCAAGAAAGTACTCAACACAGCTTTCGGATGTTGCTTCAGCGTATTTTTCGCGTTGAATTTGAGGCGATCAAACGTCACGGCACCACCTTTGGCAGTTCGCGATGTATTCAAGGTTTGCGGTTTCAGAAAAACCTGCAAATGACGCAGGGCTGGCGCAACCACCTGCTTGATAAATGCCTCCTCGGTTTGCCCTTCGGCGAAAACAATGACCTCTACCACCTCACGGCCTCCCGCCCAGGATGTTGCGCTTCCAGATTTCGCCCATCGAATATTCTTCCATCCATCCCGACAACTCTTCTTGTGTGTAACGCCGAAAACTTGATGCGCCATCATCTTGATCCACCACAATGATGTCCTCTGGCGATAGCTCGTTCACCAACTCAACCGACTGGGTAGAAACGATCAATTGCCGATCTTCGGCTACCTGCTTGAACAAGTCCGCCAGAACGGTGATGGCATAAGGATGCAAGCCAAGTTCAGGCTCGTCAATTAAAATTGTGTCTGGCAGCAAAGAAATCGGTTGCAGCAGCAAAGTGACCAAGCAGATAAATCGCAAACTACCATCAGACAGCATGTGCGCCTTGAAGGGTGTGTCCGCTTTGCCCTTTTGCGTCCACTCCAACTCCACGTATTCAGATTCACCAGTGCGATGCACAAAGTCATTGAAAAAGGGCATAACCAATTGAATGGTCTCGACGATACGGCGATATTCAGCCGCGTGCTTTTTATGCAGTACTCGCAAATAAGCCGCCAAATTGGCCGCGTCGATCTTCAGACGCAGGTTGTCATTGCTTGCATGGCGCTGTTTGACTTTGGCGGTGTCACTGGTGTCGTGGAAGTGATAGACGCGCCAATTGCTGACAGAGGGGCGGACATAGGGCGAGTAGCTGTCTTTCGCCTCCTTCAATTTTGATTCCGCGTGGCCGTTCCCCAAGAGGGCACTTGATGAAGTTGGATAGTGAAAACCACCAAACCAACTCAGTTCCTTTTCAAAAATCAGTCGATTGTCGGATGTCGGAATAAGATCAAATTTATAACCATTCGCGGAAAAATAGAACTCGGCGTGCAGTCGATCGGTCACGTTCCGTCCGAAATGGAGCAATGAATCCGGCCCACCTTGCTTTTGCACATAAAGTTGCAATTGTTGCTCGTACATCTCATTGAGCAAACGAAACAAATTGATGAAATTGCTTTTGCCCGCGCCATTCGCACCGATCAGCACATTCAAGTTGTTGAGGCGGAAATCCTTCAGCTCGCGGATGGACTTGTAGCCGGATACGGTCAGGGATGTAACGCTAGACATGGCAGCGGCCAAAAGCAAACCTGGCAAAATCTGGCCTGCCAATCACTGAGCTGTTTAGCAGGATCAAACGCATAAGTTTTGTGAGTGTACGAGGAAGCACGCTCGTGAGCCGAGCCGTCGCTAGCCCAGCAGCCGCTTGAGGTATTTCCCCGTATGGCTGGCCGCATTCGCCGCTAAATCTTCCGGCGTGCCCACGCCTACCACTTCACCACCACCAGAGCCGCCTTCGGGGCCCATGTCGATCACCCAATCAGCAGTTTTGATCACGTCCAGGTTGTGCTCGATCACCACGATGGTGTTGCCGGCGTCGCGTAACTGGTGCAACACTTTCAACAGCAGGTC
>JANOTE010000072.1:0-1977 GCA_031416195.1 Rhodoferax sp. | reverse complement strand
GGCTGGCGGCGTGCAAAATTGACGTAAGCATCGACAGCGAAGCGCGCGGCGGGCACGACGTGGCGCAGTGAGGTGACATCGTCGCGCGACAGGCCCACCGCCTCACCGAGCCCGACCCACGCCTCGATGCCGCCCGCGTCGTGGATGCCGCCCAGGTTCAAGCCGTCGTGGTCCAGGATGCGCAAAATCCACTCACGCCGAATCTCGCGGTCGTCGCAGTTGGACAAAATAGCGGCGTCTTTGAGCGGGATCGAAATTTGGTAATAAAAGCGGTTGGCCACCCAGCCTTGCAACTGGCTGCGGGTCAGCTTACCTTCGGCCATCATCACGTGAAACGGGTGGTTGATGTGGTAACTGCTGCTTTTGCCGCGCAGCCGGGTTTCGAACTCTTCGGCGCTCCACGGTGACGGGGTGTTTGCGGTCATGCGTCAATTCTCATAGGTCAATCTCCATGCCGTCAAAGGCCACCTCAACGCCATGCGCCACCAGTGTTTGGCGCTGGGGGCTGTCGGCATCCAGAATCGGATTGGTGTTGTTGATATGGATCAGGATTTTGCGGGTGGTGGCGGGCAGTTTGTCCAGCCACTCCAGCATGCCGTCTGCGCCACTTTGCGGCATATGGCCCATGGCACGCGATGTTTTTTGCGAAGCCCCGAGGCGGATCATTTCATCATCTGTCCACAGCGTGCCGTCCACCAGCACGCAGTCTGCCGCCTGCATGGCAGCCCACACGGCGGGCTCCATCTGGCCCAGGCCGGGCGCATAGAAAACGCTTTTACGGGTGGCTGTGTCGGTGATGCTCACGCCCACGTTGTCACCCGGTTGGGGCTGGTTGCGGTGCGGCGAATAGGGTGGCGCGTTGCTGACTAAGGGCAGGGCCGTGAAGTGCAGGCCAGGCACGTTCTCCATCGCAAAGCCCGCAGCGCCGAGGTTGACGGCGTGCCAGTCAATGCCGCAGTAGTGGGCAAGCACGTTGAACAGCGGGTTGCCGGTGGTTAAATCGCCCCGCACCAGGGGGTGGCACCACAGCGGCAGCGGCTGGCGGTGTTCGCGCAGCATGTACAGGCCGGTGGTGTGGTCGATTTGCGCGTCCATCAAGAAGACGGCGCGAATGGCGGTGTCGCGCAAGGCGCGGGCCGGTTGCAACGCGGGGAAGTTGCGAATCTGCTGCAGGATATCGGGCGATGCATTGAACAGCACCCAGTCTTGCCCGTTGGCGCTTGCTGCGATGGACGACTGGGTTCGTGCCGTGAATCGAGCATCGCCGCTGCGCACACCGTGGCAGTTCGGGCAGTTGCAATTCCACTGCGGAAAGCCACCGCCGGCGGCAGAGCCCAGGACATGGATTTTCACGTGATGGGGCTTGCGTTGCGCAGTTAGTGAGCCAACCCGCCGGGTTTAGTCGTCGAGTTGGCTGCGTTCAAAAGTCTAAAGTCAAGTCTGCAATCAACGATTGGAGATGTACATCGTGATTTCAAATCCAAGGCGCATGTCGATAGCGGCTGGTTTTTCCCATGTCATACGGTTACTCCTTTACGGTTACTGCCGCAAATCGCGGTCAACGCACTGGCAGGGCATCTGTCAGCACAGGCATCAGTATTGGCGCTGAGCTTGATTTGCAGCATCGGCAAATTATCGATTTACATCTCATGATTTTCATGAGTTTCACGAATAGGGGCGGTGCGCTGGCCTGTGTGTGCAGGTGATGTGCCAGCGCAGCGCGATTGCGGCTAGCATGGTGGCTATGAAACCGCTGGCCATACCTGCTGCCCCACTTTCCCTGCAAGAGCCATTCGCAACCGGCCTGCTGGACGTGGGCGATGGCCACCAAATCTACTTTGAGCAGTGCGGCCAGCCGAATGGTTTGCCGCTGGTTTTTTTGCATGGCGGCCCAGGCAGTGGTTGCTCGGCGCGGCATCGGCAGATGTTTGATTTGAGTCGTGACCGCGTGGTGCTGTTTGACCAGCGTGGCTGTGG
>JANOTE010000071.1:0-15803 GCA_031416195.1 Rhodoferax sp. | reverse complement strand
AGTGCAGGCCCTGCTGGAGCAGGCGGTCTACAAACCGGTGCAAGGCCGCTTCAAGGTCTTCATGATCGACGAGGTACACATGCTCACCGGGCATGCGTTCAATGCCATGCTGAAAACGCTGGAAGAGCCGCCCGAGTATTTGAAGTTTGTGCTGGCCACGACCGATCCACAAAAGGTGCCGGTGACGGTGCTGTCGCGCTGCCTGCAATTCAACCTTCGGCCGATGGCGCCTGAGACGATTTTGGAGCGCCTGGTACAGGTGTTGGCGCAGGAGAATATTGCGGCTGAGCCGACCGCGTTGCGGCTGCTTGCACGCGCGGCACGTGGGTCGATGCGCGATGCGCTGTCGCTCACGGATCAATCCATCGCCTTTGGCAACGGCCAGATTGAAGTCACCACCGTGCGCCAAATGCTCGGCAGTGTGGATCGCGGCTACGTGTTCCGGTTGATTGGCGCGCTTGCGCAGGGCGATGGCAAAATAGTGGTTGAGACTTGCGAGGTGCTGCGCGTACACGGCATCAGCGCTGCGTCGACACTGGAAGAGATGAGCGCGATGCTGCAACGCATGGCCGTGTTGCAAGCGGTGCCTGATCAGGCTGCCGACAGTGACCCCGATGCAGCAGACATTGCAGGCCTGGCCGCCGCGATGCCCGCTGACGAGACCCAGTTGCTCTACAGCCTGTGCCTGCATGGCCGCGCAGAGTTGGGTTTGGCCCCAGATGAATACTCGGCGCTGACGATGGTGTTGCTGAGGTTGCTGGCGTTCAAGCCGACGAGTGCCCAGTCCAAAGAAGTTTCAACTGCTGCGGCGGAAAAAAAAACTCTGAAACCCGCTGAGGTCGTTGCAAAAACGCCTGTGCCTGTGACTGTGCCTGCGGTCAAGTCAGCTTGTAAATCAGCGCCAGACCCCGCGCCCCAACCCACTAAACCGCCCCACGCAGGGCAGCGGCTTCACGTGGTCGATCAGCCCGCCCAAGTTCATGCGCCATTCAGTGCGACAGATGGTGCCGCCCCCGGGGCTGCGCTGCCTGTGCGGTACCAAGCTGATTCCCTTCAGGAAAGCTTGGTCAATCAAGCCAGCGGCGCGAATCTGATTACGACCCTGGAAGGCGACCTGTGGCACCCCTTGGTGCAGCAGTTGATCGCTCAAGAGGCCGTTGCAGCGATGGTGCGCGAGTTGGCCCTGCAATCGCAACTGGTGGCACAGGACACAGATCAATGGATTTTGCGGGTGGAGCGTGAGTCTCTGAATCAGGCCAATACCCGTGATCGGCTGCAGGCGGCGCTTCAGTCTATCGGCCACACTGTGAAGCTGGTGATCGAAGTGGGGCGAGTGTCAGACAGCCCCGCCAAGCGCAACACATTTGCGCAGGCGCAACGCCAGCAAGCGGCCGAAAAAATCATTTTGGAGAGCCCGTTCGTACAGCGCATGGTGCGCGACTTTGGGGCGAAAATCGTTCCTGGCAACGTGAGATCCGTTGAACCCCATCCTAGCACCTGAATTTTTTCAATCAACGACAAGGAATCGAACATGTTTAACAAAGGACAGCTGGCCGGCTTGATGAAGCAAGCCCAGGCGATGCAGGACAACATGAAGAAAGCCCAGGACGAGCTGGGCAATGTTGAGGTCACGGGCGAGTCTGGCGCGGGCCTGGTCAAAGTTGTGATGACCTGCAAGCACGATGTGCGGCGCGTCACCATTGACCCGAGCCTGCTGGCGGATGACAAAGACATGCTTGAAGACCTGGTGGCCGCTGCTTTCAATGCCGCTGTGCGCAAAGCCGAAGACACCTCGCAGGAGAAGATGGGCAAGCTTACGGCGGGCATGCCCGGTTTGCCTGGAGGCATGAAGTTTCCGTTTTAAAACTGCCTTGTGTGAGAGGGTTTAGCCGTGGCTGATGCAAATTCGCTGGAGGTGCTGATTCAGGCGCTGCGCCGCCTGCCCGGTGTTGGTGTGAAGTCGGCCACACGCATGGCATTTCATCTGCTTCAACATGACCGCCCGGCGGCGCTGGCACTGTCTGAGGCGCTGGGGCGCGCCGTCGATACGGTACGTCATTGCTCGCTGTGCCATACCTTCACCGAAGCCGAAGTGTGCGCAACCTGTCTTGATGTCAAGCGAGACCGCTCCAAGCTGTGCGTGGTCGAGACCCCAGCGGATCAGTCAGCCGTGGAACGCACCGGCGCTTTTCGCGGTGTCTACTTTGTGCTGATGGGCCGCTTGAGCCCGCTGGACGGCGTTGGCCCCAAAGACATCGGGCTTGAAAAGCTGTTCGCACGCGCGTCAGACGGTATCATTCAAGAGGTGATTCTGGCCACCAATTTCACCGCCGAGGGCGAGGTCACAGCACATGTCATTTCGGAAACCCTCAAAGCACGCGGTATGAATTTGACGCGCTTGGCACGTGGTGTGCCCGTGGGCAGCGAGCTGGAGTATGTTGACTTGGGCACCATCGCGCACGCGCTGGTAGACCGGCGATAGAGCAATCGAATCAATTTCGGTTAACGTTTTGTGACAGTTTGAGTCGCAAAAGTCAGTGATAACCCGCTCGGGATGTCCCCGATGTGGTGCGGCACAGGCTTTGCTACGCTTGACGCAAATCAAAATACGCATCAAGTGGAGAGTGCATGAGCTGTCAAGATCACCCCGTTGACCCCATTGCCGTGTGGCAGGCGGGCGGTCGCATGAGCCGACGCCAGTGGGGCTCAATGGCCGTGATGGGTACCGCATCCTTGATCGCACCTCGGCTTGTGGCTCAACCCAAGCTTGAAAAATCCAAAGTCACCATTGCGGTAGGCGGCAAGGCCTCGTTCTACCAACTGCCACTGACGATTGCCGACCAGTTGGGTTACTTCAGGGATGAGGGCCTGGAGGTGCAGATCATCGACTTCACAGGGGGCGTACCCGCGTTGCAGGCAGTCCAGGCCGGATCCGCAGACGTGGTCAGCGGGGCTTACGAACACACCATCAGTCTGCAAAGTAAGAATCAGTTCTACCAGGCCTTTGTGTTGCTTGGGCGGGCACCCGCCATCGCCATCGGGGTGTCTACCAAAACCATGCCAGGCTACAAAAATATGGGCGACTTGCGGGCCAAGAAAATTGGGGTCAGCGCGCCAGGTTCGTCCACTCACACGATGGTGAACCTGCTGCTCGCGCGCGCCGGTATCAAAGCGGACGAGGTGAGCTTTGTCGGCGTGGGTACGGCGGGGTCTGCATTGGCGGCAATGCGCTCTGGCCAAATTGATGCGCTGAGCAATATCGACCCGATCATGACCATGCTGGAGCAAAAAGGCGAAGTTCGCATCATTTGCGACACCCGCACGCTCAAAGGCACCGCAGAGGTTTTTGGTGGGCCGATGCCTGCGGGCTGCCTTTACGCGCCGACAGAATTTTTGAAAAAAAATCCCACTACAGCTCAAGCCTTGACCAGCGCGATCGTACACAGCCTCAAATGGCTGCAAACCGCCGGGCCAGGCGACATCCTCAAGACCGTGCCCGAGTCGTATTTTCTGGGTGACCGTGGTCTGTACCTCGCATCTTTCAACAAGGTGCATGAGGCCATCGCCATTGATGGGCTGATTCCGGAAGAGGGCACAAAAACTGCACTGCGCGCGCTGATGAGCTTCGAGTCCGCACTGAAGGCCGACACAATCGCCCTTGGCAGAACCTACACCAATGAGTTTGCGCGCAAAGCCAAGGAAAAATTCAAGGCGTGACATAAGCCTTGCGCACTGCACTGCACTGCGCTGCACTGCACCTCAGCGCTTGGTCTTCTTGCTTGTTCTGCGCTGGGTGTTGCCCGAAGGCGCGGCTTTGGGTTGGGTTGCAGCACGAACCGTCGACTTCGCGCTGGAGGGTAATTGCAGCACGATCTGCTGCCCCATTTTGAACGCACTGCCAACGGATGTCTTGTTCCACTGCGCCACGCTGGACGGCGCAACGTCATAGCGTTTTGCCACGCTGGCCACGGTTTCATTTTTACCCGCCCGGATCACATTGCGTCGCAAAATGATTTCGGGTGTCAGGGCGATCTGGCCGTTGTCTGCGACGTGTACGGTCACATCACGCTCAATTTTGTTTCCGCGCGGAACCAGCAATGCAGAGCCGCTTTGGATCATCACGCGCGGGGGGATGTTGTTGGCATCGCGCAATTCAGCCTCAGTCATACCCACTTTCGCGGCGGCATCAGCAGTTCGCATGGTTGAAGGCGCGACCCACACCGTCCAGCTTGCAAGCCGTGTTCCATTGCTCTTGTCCAGATTGCGCTGGAATATCGCCGCTTGATCCCACGGCAGCAAAATCTGCGGAATGCCCGCTGCCAAAATCACTGGGCGGTTGACGGATGGATTCAGTGCCTTGAAGTCGTCCACCGACACTTCAGCCAGTTTGGCGGCAACCGCTACATCAATGTCGCGGGTGATGGTGACGGTCTGAAAAAACGGGTGGTTTTCAATCAGCGGCAGGCTGGAATTGAAGGTCTGCGGTGCAGCCACGATGTTTTTGACGGCCTGGAGCTTGGGCACATAGTAGCGCGTCTCGTTGGGCATGCTCAGGTCAAGGTAGCCGATGCCCAAGTTGTCTTTTTTGTTTTTTGCGATGGCGCGGCCCACGCTACCCTCGCCCCAGTTGTAGGCGGCCAGCGCCAGGTGCCAGTTACCAAACAAGGCGTGGAGTTTTTGCAGGTAGTCCAGGGCGGCGCGGGTCGAGGCCAGCACATCACGGCGATCATCGCGAAATGCGTTCTGCTTGAGTTCAAAGTGCCTGCCGGTCGCTGGCATGAACTGCCACATGCCGGCCGCTTTGGCGCTGGACACCGCTTGTGGATTGAATGCGCTCTCGACAAACGGCAGCAGCGCAAGCTCCGTCGGCATGTTGCGCAACTCAAGCTCTTCAACGATGTGAAACAGGTATTTGCGCGAGCGCTCCGTCATGCGGAAAATATAGTCGGGCCGGGTGGTGTACCACTGCTCACGGTCTGCCACCAGATCACTGCTCAAGTTGGGCATGGCGAAACCACGACGAATCCGTTCCCACAAATCTGCCGGTGCGGCCAGTTGCATCACACCTTGGCGCGAGGCTTCGCCCGCCGAGATGGTTGCCAGGGCGGACATCGGGCCGTTAGGGTAGACCGGTTCGTGGGGTTGAACCAGCTCTGCTACAGCAGCTTTGCCGTTGAGTTTCCCCGAGGCGCTTGGCGGGATATGTGCTGCGGGCGCAGAAGGTACCACCACTGCCAGCGTGGATGGTGCGGTCACGGCAGGCGGCTGGGGTGTTGTGGTCGCGCATCCTGTGAGCAGTAACAGTAGCGCTAGATAGAATCGAGAAGGCTGTGTTCTCGTTGAAAAATGCAAGGCAAAGGAAAAAATTGGTGACTGGTACATGAGGGGTGGAATTATAGATATGCACAACTGGTTTCAAACACCACCGGGGCGCTACCTGCTGGCGTGGGAGCAGGCGCAGTTGGATGCAACCGTCACCGACGTGTTTGGTTACCATGCGCTTCAGTTGGGCCTGCCAGCGCTGGAGGCGCTGGGCACCAATCGCATGCCGCATCAATGGAAGGCCAGTTCTTCAGAGCTGGATGCGCCAACCGATTCAATGCTGCACGGACAGCCCGCAACGTTGGTGATTGATTTTGCGGCCCTGCCGTTTCCTGCCAACAGCCTGGATTTGATCTTGCTGCCCCACACGCTGGAGTTGCACGGCGAGCCGCATGCGGTGTTGCGAGAAGTGGAGCGAGTGCTGGTGCCTGAAGGTCGCGTGGTGATCATCGGCTTCAACCCAGCCAGCCTGTGGGGGCTGCGCCAGCGGCGTGCCCATCTCTACCGGAGCATGGGTTTGGGCGAGCTGTTCATGCCCAATGCGGGTGACTTTATTGGTTACCGGCGCATGCGCGATTGGCTGAGGCTCTTGAGTTTCGAAGTCGAAGTGGGCCGCTTTGGCTGCTATCGATCCGCCGTGCGCAGCGAAAAATGGCTCAATCGCCTGAGTTGGATGGACAAGGCAGGCGCGCGCTGGTGGCCCATTTTTGGGGCCGTGTATTTTCTAGTGGCGGTGAAGCGGGTGCGCGGCATGCGCTTGATTTCCCCTGCGTGGAAGAGCACACCAGGCCGTGCGGGCGCACCAGTAACGGTCACGGGCTCACTGTTTGAGCGTAGCACTACCAACGCAACTGAAAATGAGGAAAAATTCGATTGAATGCTGTCACTATTTACACCGACGGAGCATGCAAGGGCAATCCGGGGCCAGGCGGATGGGGTGCGTTGCTGCTGTCTGGCGACACTGAAAAGGAGATGTTTGGTGGTGAACTTGCGACCACCAACAATCGCATGGAACTCACCGCAGTGATTGAGGCTCTTACTGCGCTGAAACGGCCTTGCAATGTCACTTTGTATCTGGACAGCGAGTACGTGCGCAAAGGCATTACCGAGTGGATTCACGGCTGGAAGGCCCGTGGCTGGCGCACTGCGGCTAAGCAGCCTGTCAAGAATGTCGAGCTTTGGCAAAAATTGGATGCGGTGGTGAGCCAATCTAGCCATCAAATCACCTGGAAATGGGTTAAGGGTCATGCGGGAGACCCTGGCAATGAGCGGGCGGATGCGCTGGCAAACCGGGGTGTTGAGCTAGCGTTGGGGCGGCGCTGAACAACCCCTCCAAACCGGGCGGTGCCAAGTTGCCCCGCCTGGGCGCAATCGGATTGAACGGCAATGCAGCCTCAGATTAAAAGACGGGTACAGGCTGGTACATTGGTGATGTAATAAGTGTTCTCCTCATGCCCCCCTCTAAATTTCTTTATCCAGTTCTTGCTGTGTTGGGGATCGCCGTAGCTTCGGGGGCCGCCTGGTGGTACCAATCCAAGCCCAAAGGCCCGCTGGAAGTTCCTGTGTCAGCGGGTTCAGGTGCCTCGCAAGTGGGCGCACCCGCAACATCTGCATCCGCGGCGCGGCCCGCGAGTGTCGAGATTGCCAAGGTGGAAAAGGCATCATTGCAAGACGATGCCCAAGCGGTAGGTAGCCTGCGTTCACGCCAAAGTGTCATGGTGCGCCCGGAGGTTGCGGGTCGCATCAAACTGCTGGGCTTTGCCGATGGCGCGCGTGTTCACAAGGGCCAAGTGCTGGTGCAGCTTGACGACGTTTTGCAGCGGGCCGAGATTCAGCAGGCGCTGGCGCAAGTGTCTATCGCCCAAGCCAATTTCAAACGCAATCAAGAGCTGGTGGCGCAAAGCTTTGTCGCCCAGCGCGTGTTGGAAGAAAGTGCTGCCAATTTACAGGTGGTGCAGGCGCAGCTCTCGCTGGCCTGTGCGCGCTGGTCACGTATGACCATCGTGGCACCTTTTGATGGCACGGTGGGTTTGCGTGTCGTCAACTTGGGTGACTATGTGAAGGATGGCGCTGACCTGGTCAACCTAGAAGACATCAGCAGCATGTATGTAGATTTTCGCCTACCCGAGCGGTTGCAGGGCAAGCTGAGGTTGCACCAGCCTGTGGAGCTGACGCTAGACGCTTTTGCAGGCCGCACTTTCAAGGCAAAGATTGAAGCGATAGACCCGCTGTTAGATGCCAATGGCCGTTCAGTGGGCGTGCGTGCCGTGTTGCCAAACACCATGGGTGAGCCTTCGCGGGAGGCAGACGCACCAGGCGGAACTGGCGCTGGCAAAGGCAGCCCTGTGGCTGCCGCCAACCGCGTGCCAGCCCGATCCTCGCCGGGCATGGGCTCAGCGCGTGAGCGACCGCAGACACGGCCTGTGGCAAGCGCCACGGATGGGAATGGCTGTGCAATAGAGCCTACCGCTGTGGGTCGACCTGCCCACAGTGCAAACTCGACGGGCCAGAGCAGCGGCGCTTCGCGTGCGGGCGGTATTGCAAGTCTTGCACCGTTGCGCCCTGGCATGTTCGCCCGAGTGAACACGGTTTTTTCGATCAACGAAGGTGCGCTGGTACTGCCCGAGGAAGCGATCGTGCCGCAGGGTGGGCGTCAATTCGTGATCAAGGTTGTGGCACCTGAAGCCGTGCCGTCTGTCGTCAAAGCCAGGCTGCCTATTGACACCCAGTTTGTTTCGCTGCGCCAGGAGGTCAAGCTTGGTGCGCGCCGTCAAGGTAAAGTGGAAGTGACGCAAGGGGTGACAGAAGGCGAGGTCGTGGTGCTGGCAGGTCAGCAGCGTTTGCAGCGAGACGGCACGCCGCTGCGCATTGTTGAGATGGGTCGGCCGGCGCAGGGCGCCGCCTCCGAGCCGATAGGCAACGCCAGCCGTCCCGCTGCCCCGCAGTAAAACCATGCAACTGGCTGAAACCTCCATTCGCCGCCCGGTGTTTGCGACCGTGCTGTCGCTGCTGATCGTGCTGATCGGCGCGGTTTCGTTCAACCGTCTCACCGTGCGCGAGTACCCCAAAATTGACGAGCCCGTGGTGTCCATCACTACCAGCTTTTCAGGGGCTTCCAGTGAAGTGATGGAGAGCCAGGTCACCAAGGTGCTGGAAGACTCGCTGGCCGGGATTGAAGGGGTGGATGTGATTACCTCCACCAGCCGCCAGGAGCGCAGCCTAATCTCCGTTCGGTTCACTTTGACGCGTAACGCCGATTCAGCTGCTGCAGATGTGCGTGACAAGGTTACCCGTGTGCGTCAACGGCTTCCGCAGGGCATCGACGAGCCCGTGATCGCCAAGGTCGAGGCTGATGCTTTTCCGGTGATTTTTCTCGCGCTAAGTTCCGATGCGCACAACGCATTGCAGCTTTCTGAAATGGCCAATACCCTGGTCAAACCGGTGCTGCAAACGGCAGCGGGCGCGGCAGATGTGCTGATCTTCGGTGAGCGACGGTTCTCCATGCGGATTTGGCTCGACACCGACAAACTGGCCTCGTACAAGCTCACCATTCAAGACGTTGAGGATGCCCTGCGGCGCTCCAATCTGGAGGTGCCTGCTGGCAGGATTGAAAGCCGCCTGCGTGAGTTCAACGTGACGGCGGCCACCGACTTGCAACGCCCGCAGGAGTTCTCTCAAGTAGTGATCCGAACAGCAAACGGTGCGTCAGTGCGAATATTAGACGTGGCGCGCGTTCAGATTGGGTCGGCCGAAGAGCGCTCCAGCGTGCGTTTGAACGGGCGTGACTCCGTTGGCGTGGGCGTGATTCGCCAAGCCACCGCAAACCCGCTCGATCTGTCGGCTGGCGTACGTGAGTTGCTGACCAAGGTACGCCGGGATCTGCCACCGGGTGTTCAGATCGAGGTGGCCAATGACAACTCCGTATTCATTGACCGCTCAATCAAGGCGGTGTTTGCCACGATTTTGGAAGCGTCACTGCTGGTGGCGTTGGTCATTTTTGTGTTTTTGCGCACGTTGCGGGCATCGCTCATTCCGCTGGTGACGATTCCGGTGTCCTTGATTGGGACGTTTGCACTGATGTCGCTGGCTGGGTTCAGTGTGAACACGCTCACACTGCTGGCGTTGGTATTGGCCATTGGCCTGGTGGTTGACGATGCCATCGTCATGCTGGAGAACATCTACCGCCATATTGAGGAAGGGATGGAGCCCTTCCAGGCCGCCATTCAGGGCGCTCGCGAGGTGGGCTTTGCAATCATCGCGATGACGATGACTTTGGTCGCGGTCTACGCACCGCTGGCCTTCGCGCCGGGACGCACCGGGCGTCTTTTCACCGAGTTCGCCCTGGCGCTGGCTGGCGCTGTGGTGGTATCTGGCCTAGTGGCACTGACGCTGTCGCCGATGATGTCGTCACTGTTGCTCAAGCACAACCCCAAGCCCAACTGGTTTGACCGCAGCATGGAGCGTGGTTTGCAGTCGCTCACGCGCGCCTATGGTCGTGTGCTGGACTGGACGCTCTTACACCGCTGGTTGGTGATTGTGGTGATGGTGGGCAGCGCCCTAGTCTCCTGGGCGGTGCTGCGCGACATCAAGCGAGAGCTAGCGCCAATGGAGGACAGGGGCGTCATCTTGGTTCAGATGAGTGGCCCGGATGGTGCCACGCTGGAGTACACCAACCGCTACGCGCAGGCCATAGAGCGAGTGGGGCAGAGTTACGCAGAGTTTGATCGGATTTTTGCCAACATTGGCAACCCAACGGTGGCCCAAGGCAATGTCTTTCTGCGTACGAAACCTTGGGAGGAGCGCACCAGAACCACGATGGAGATGGCGCGTGAGATGAACCTGCGCGTCGCAGGTCTGCCGGGTGTCACTGCGTTCCCCATCACACCTCCGTCACTGGGGCAGGGTTTCACGCAACGACCCATTAACTTCGTCATCATCACCTCCGAGAGTTATCAGAATCTGGCACAGACGGTCAGGGTGTTTCAGGATGAATTGGGTAAGAACACGGGCTTCGTTCAGGTGGACACCGACTTACGGCTGAACAAACCCGAGATCAAGCTGGAGGTGGATCGTGAGCGTGCCGCAGACATGGGGGTGAGCGTGGAGGCTATTGCGCGGACCGTAGAAACCGTGCTCGGTGGGCGCAGGGTGACGCGCTTCAAAAGAGACGGTGAACAATATGACGTGATTGTGCAAACTGCTGCGTCAGGCCGGGACGCGCCTGAAGATATCGAAAAGGTTTTCGTGCGTGGCAGAGGCGATGCAATGATTCCCCTGTCCGCTTTGGTCAAAATCCGAGAGGTGGTGGTACCGCGTGAGCTGAACCATTTTGGGCAGCGACGTTCTGCCACGATCACGTCCAATTTGTCTGCCGACTATTCAGTGGGCGAAGCGCTTGACTTCATGGATGCCACTGCCAAAAAAGTGCTTAAACCTGGCTATGCAACAGACCTTAACGGCATCAGCCGTGAGTTCCGCTCCACGTCAGATTCATTGACGCTTGTCTTCGCACTGGCATTGCTGTTTATTTTTCTGGTGTTGGCGGCGCAGTTTGAGAGCTTCATTGACCCGTTCGTCATCATGCTCAGCGTACCCCTGTCGATGGCAGGTGCCTTGCTGGCGCTGCAATGGTCTGGCGGCTCGCTGAATGTGTTCAGTCAAATCGGCTTGATTACGCTGGTGGGGCTGATTACCAAACACGGCATCCTGATCGTTGAGTTTGCCAACAAATTGCGAGAACAAGGCTTGGACACGTTGACCGCGATCAAGAAATCTGCCACTCAACGCCTGCGCCCGATCATGATGACGACTGGTGCCATGGTGTTAGGTGCGCTGCCCCTGGCGCTGGCGACGGGTGCAGGTGCGGAGAGCCGCAAACAGATTGGCTGGGTCATCGTGGGCGGCATGAGCCTGGGTACCTTGCTTACTATTTTTGTAGTACCGACGATGTACACCTTGCTGGCGCGCAAGTTCGCGCCGGGTGCAAAAAAGGAGGTGGCGGTGGGCGATGGGCTTGTGAGTCCTGGGCAGTCAAACGTGCCAGTGCCTGCCGCCGAATAGCTGACCCACGACGCGGAGGTCAACAATTTCGCAAAATGTGGTGGGGCACAGCCGATCAAGTTCCAATCACACCGCCGTCAATCTTTCGTATCACGACGGTTGACGAACGGGGTCGGCCGCCTGGTTTGTAGTCAGGCCAGTTGGAAAATTTTGCAGGTTCGTTTGGGTCGCTTCGATCAGTAGGTGTCTCGCCGGGGTGCTGCACGTTGATAAACACGGTGGTACCGTCGGGCGTGAATGTACAGCCTGTGATCTCGCAGTTGGTTGGGCCTGTCAAGAATCGGCGTGTTTCCCCTGTCGATGGGTCGCAGGCCAGCATCTGGTTGTTTCCGATGCCTGCAAACTCACCTTTGTACATTTGGGTGGCGTGCGCATCGGTCTGAATCCACAGCACGCCGCGCGCATCAAACGCGATGCCATCTGGGCAGCCATAGATGTCCCCTCGGATGTTGCCCTTAGCCTCTGCACGCTCATTGGCAGGATCGCCCGCCAGTACCAAATGGTTCCATTTGAAGCCATCGCCGTCAAAATCGCCGTCGTCTTCCCAGCGAATGATTTGCCCCATCGAATTGTTGGCGCGCGGGTTGGCTGCGTCAACACCCGGTTGGTTGGGCTGGCCGCGTGAGCTGTTGTTAGTGAGCGTGCAATACACCCAGCCGCTGTTGGGATCAATTGCCAGCCACTCGGGCCTGTCCATTTTGGTGGCCTTGAGCAGGTCGCTGGCCTGGCGCGCCTTGATCAGTACCTCGCCTTGATCCGCAAAACCATTGGCGGATGTCAACGGTGCCAAACCTTGAACCAACGGCAACCACTTGCCCGTCCCATCGGCATCAAATCGGGCGACGTAAAGAATACCGTGGTCAAGCAGTTCGCGATTCGCCCAAGCTCGACTGACACCGGCACCACCAGGCGCGATTTTGTCGCGACTTACGAACTTGTAGATGTACTCAAAGCGCGCATCCTCGCCAGAAAAAACCACGGCGCGGCCATCTTTGGTCACCCCCACCCACGCGCCTTCGTGCGCCGCGCGTCCGAGGGCGGTGCGCTTTACTGGCGTGCTGGTTGGATCCATCGGGTCAACTTCCACCACCCAGCCGAAACGGTTGGGCTCATTGGGTGTCTGACGAGCATCAAATCGGGTGTCAACCTTCTCCCACTGGTAGTAGCCGTCTTTGCGCAAACCCCAGCGCCGTTGGTGCGCATCAAGGTCATCGCCCGCGCCAAAGTAAAAGGCCCAGTTTTCCTCGCCCGAAAGATAGGTTCCCCACGGCGTTTGGCTGCTAGCGCAATTGTTCAACGTTCCGAGTATCTTGGTGCCTGCCGGGTCGGCAGCAGTTTTCATCATGGCGTGGCCCGCCGCAGGACCTCCCACGGAGAACGGCGTATCCATGGTGAAGCGGCGCGCATACTTTGACGGGCGCACCATGTTCCAGTTGCTGCCTTTGAGCGCCACTTCAAACACCGACAGGCCGTGCGCATTCTGTGATTTCTTAACCTTCTCAGCAGTCATATTAATGAAGCCCCCCACATGCAGTAGACCGTCGTCGGTGTATTCGTGGTTGATCGCTATCAAGCCGTTCCTGGAGCTTGCGTTCAAAGGAAAATACTCAAGCCCGTCATGGTGCATTCCAACCTGTGCCGCTTGCTCGGCAGCCGAGTTGGAGCCGTCGGATTTGAATGCCGGCATGTTGCCCGCTATGCCAATCGGATCGCCCCAGGCAGCAATCGCTGTTGCAATGTAGCCGTCGGGCACCACCAGTTTGTCGCCCATACCTACAGGGATTGCCTTAAAGCCAAGTTTGGGCTCAATGCTCGCCAGTGCGGCGCACCCCACCAAGGGAGCCATCAACGAGGTGAGGCTTGCAGCGGCTGCGCCATGCAACAGCCGACGGCGGTTGAGCAGGATGATGTCGTGAATCGTTGGGTTGGCCGAACGGTTACTGTCTTCCATCGTGTCGAAGTCTTTTGCCATCGTGGATCCTGTTGTTATCGATTGAAAATGTAAGCTTGATGATCACGGGATTGCTAAACCACACCTGAAAACATCATCACATCCACCAGATCGCCCGCCGCAACATTCGCCTGGTCGTGGTGCAAAACAATCAGACCGCTGGCTTGAACCATCGAGCTTAATACCCCCGAGCCTTGATTGCCCGTAATGCGCACTTGCAAAGAGCCGTCGACGCTCGTGCTGACGATGCCGCGCTGGTATTCGGTGCGGCCAGGCCGCTTGCGAATGGCTTCGGTGCTGATGGCGCGCAAGTACGGTTGGGATTCGGGCTTGCACCCCATCATCTGCAATAGCGCAGGACGAACGAACGCCAGAAACGTGACCATCACGGCGACTGGGTTGCCGGGCAGACCAAACAGCACTGCGGCATCAGCAGATCCGGGTTTCATGATTCGCCCAACTGCCATCGGGCGCCCCGGTCGCATGGCAATTCGCCAGAAAGCGACACCGCCCTGGCTACCCGCAAGCTGCCGCATCATGGCCTTGGTGTGATCCGCCTCGCCGACACTGACACCGCCACTGGTGATGATGGCATCAGCGCGCGACGCTGCCAGCTTGAACGCAGACTCGAGCAACGCGGGGTCGTCCCGCACGGCACCCAAATCGATTATCTCCACGCCCAGGCGCGACAGAAGACCAAATACGGTGTAGCGGTTGCTGTCGTAAACGGCACCCTCGCGCGCTGATTCACCCAAGCTCAAAATCTCATCGCCCGTTGAGAAGTAAGCGACTCGCAATCGGCGCCAAACGGTGACCTGCGCAACGCCCAGGCTGGCGATCAATCCCAGCGCAGCGGGGGATAATTTATCGCCCTTGCGCAATGCGGCACTGTCGACCTTGATGTCTTCACCCTTGAGCCGACGGTTGTCCCCGGCGGACAGTATTCCCGCTGGAATGGTGATCGTCTGGCCACTGGTTTGGTTTGCGATCTGCACCATTTCTTGCGGCACCACCGTATCTAGCCCCACCGGCAAAATTGCGCCAGTCATCACCTTCAGGCACTCACCTGGATTGATGCTGCCCTTCCAAGCCGCACCTGCAAAAGCGGTGCCTACTACCCTTAACGTTACAGGTGTACCGACATGCAACGGGCCCCAGGCAAACGCGAAGCCATCCATGGCCGAGTTGTCATGGGGCGGGACGTTCATCGGTGAGATTAAGTCCTCTGCCAGCACACGGCCCAAGGCGTCAAATATTCCAACACGCTCGGTCTGCTGCACCGGCTCTACCATGCGCGCCAGGAATTCGTTGACTGCGGTGGCGCTCAAGGCTTGCGGGTCATAGCCCTGCAATTGAGCGGCAATTTGATCCAGCGTCAGCATGGATGTCTCAGCGCCAAGGAGATATCACGGTTGCTCCAACGATTGAAGCTCTGCCAACGTGTTGGCGTTAAAGAAGGCGCGCGGATTGTCTCCATCGAGGTTGAATGGCACCATCACGGTTTTGTGTTGGGCCGTCCATGCGTCAATCTTGCGGCCACCTTTGTGGGTGAAATCAACCAGGCTTTCCAACAGCTCGGCTTTGAGTAGGCAGAACACGGGCTGTGCGCGCAGGGCGGGCGTGCCCCGCGCGTCCAACTCGGGTGCGGACACCATGGCGATGTCGGCATCATCCGCCACAATCGCTTGGGCCAAACGCTCGACCAGATCGAGCGGAAACAGCGGCGTGTCGCACGGTGTGGTGACCAAGAACGGTGTTTCGCAGCGCTCCAACCCAGTGAGAAAACCGGCCAGCGGCCCCGCATAATCGGCCAGCACATCGGGCCAGACGGATGCACCAAACGCCTCGTAGGCGGCAAGGTTGCGATTGGCATTGATCATCACCTGCGCCAGCGGCCCGCTGTTTTGCATTTGAAGGCGCAGCAGCGTGTGCAAAGCCAGCGGTGTGCCGTTGAAGGTCTGCAAGCCTTTGTCCACACCGCCCATGCGCGACCCGCGCCCGCCGGCGAGGATGACGGCGGTAATGTCCGTGAGCGAGATCATGCTATCCACCGATGTAGCTCATCTCAACCCGTCGCGCACCAACGCCTTGATCCGATTTCATCCCACTTCGCAACTCTGAGTATCTGTCCTCGCGCGCTCCCCAGATGTGACCAATCGCCGATTCGATGTCGGTCTCGCTCGCACCACCGCGAATCAGCGCGCGCAGATCGTGCCCTTGTGACGCAAACAGGCACAAGTACAGCTTGCCCTCAGTCGAAAGCCGGGCACGGTTGCAATCATGACAGAAGGCCTGGGTCACGCTGCTGATTACACCGATTTCACCGGCGCTTGGGTCGTATTGACCTAATGCGTTGGCGTAACCCCAACGCTCTGCCGTTTCGCCTGGCGAAGACGGGTCAAGTTGCACCAGCGGCAGTTCAGACTGGATCAAACGCACGACATCGGCAGACGGCAGCACCTCGTTCATG
>JANOTE010000070.1:0-2004 GCA_031416195.1 Rhodoferax sp. | reverse complement strand
TCGTCTTCGCTGACGATCTCAAAAATCCGCACCACTTTTTGCACGCCGCTCACACCGCGTGCCACCTCAGCAGCGCGATCTGCTTCGCGCTGGCTGACTTTGCCCAGCATGTAAGTCGTGCCGCGCTCGGTGACTACTTTGAAGGCTCCGGCAAACAGGTCTTTGGCATCGACCAGGCCGGCCTTCACTTTGGCGGTCACCAATGAATCTGAGGAGCGCTGCCCCAACGTGCTGCTGCCCAGCACCGCGATTTCATTCACGATGGCGCGCACGTTGTCCACCTTGGAGACGATCTGCTCGGCCGTCTGCTTGTCCTGCGCGGTGGGCACCTCGCCCGTTAGCAATACCTGGCGGTTGTAGCTGTTGATGTTGATGTGAACCCGCTCGCCCAAGCCCTCCCGGATGCGGTTGGCCGAGCGCAGGTCAATGCCCTCGTCCTCAAGCTGGGCACCCGAGGTGCGCCGATCCGTAGCGATCAGGGTGCCCATCACGGCGCCACCGACGATCAGCGGGAAGCAGGCTGTGAGGCTGGCTGCAACTGCGGCACCCAGGCAGATCAGCAGGGTGGTCTGGCTAAGCTGTTGACGAATCATTTTGAGCGGGGTCTTCATAGAATGGTTTCCGGTTCGCCGAGAAGTTGGTTGTCTACGCCGTCGCACAGGCAGTGCAGCACGAGGATGTGTACCTCCTGAATGCGCGCGGTGCGCTCGTGCGGCACGCAGATGTGTACATCGGTGTCACGCAGGGCATGCGTTATCTTGCCGCCGCCGCGCCCGGTCAGCGCCACCACGGTCATCTCACGCTCGTGCGCGGCTTCAATTGCGGCCAGCACATTGGCGGAGTTGCCGCTGGTGGATAGCGCCAGCAGCACGTCGCCCGGTTGGCCCAAAGCCCGCACCTGGCGCGAGAAGATGACGGAGAAGTCATAGTCATTGGCAATCGCGGTGAGGATGGACGAGTCCGTGGTCAGCGCAATCGCGCCAAGCTCGGGGCGCTCACGTTCGTAGCGGCCCACAAACTCGGCCGAAAAATGCTGCGCATCTGCCGCCGAGCCGCCATTGCCGCAGGCCAGCACCTTGCCGCCACTGGTCACGCAGGCCAGCAGGGCTTGCACCGCCTGCGCTATCGGTTTGCTCAAGATCTGGGCGGCCTGGTATTTCAGATCCGCGCTGTCAATAAAGTGTTGTTGAATGCGTTGTTCGAGCATGGGGTTAATGATAACGCTGCTGTAGCCGCCTCGATACTCAGAGCGGGCGAGAGCGCCAATGGTTCCAAGGCATCCTTGGCTGTCAAAACGCATCAAATGCAGCGCGCAGCCATTGAATGCCATCGCGCTCCACCGTCACGACATCAAATCGGCAAGGTGGCACGGTGCGCAGGCTCATCAAGTAGAAACGTGCAGCGAAAACAATCCGACGCTGCTTAGCGGAGGTAACGCTACCAGCCGCCCCACCATGGCTGGATGTCGCGCGTTGCCTGACTTCGATAAACACGGTCGTACCGTCAGCTTCCTGCATGATGAGGTCAATCTCGCCACCACCGCGCCCGGGCGTTCGATAATTGCGCTGAATCAAGCGCAAGCCCGCACGCTGCAAATGTAATAGCGCTGCGTCTTCCGCCGCATCGCCAACCGCCTTCGTGGTCTTTACTATTGCTTTCAATTGGGGGAACATTCTTGAGCTCTCTGTATGCCGACGCACGGGCCGCCGCCCGCACCGCCGCAGCCTCGCAAGCTTATCCGCAAAGCACGCTGTATGTGGTGGCCACGCCGATTGGCAACTTGGCGGACATCTCCTTGCGCGCGCTGCACGTGCTGGCGCTGGTCGATTCGATTGCCTGTGAGGACACGCGCCACACGCAGCAGCTTTTGAAAGCCTACGGCATCGACAAAACATCCGCCCAACTGCTGGCCGTGCATCAGCACAACGAGGCCGAGGCCGCAGTTGCCGTGATGGATCGCCTGCGCCAAGGCCAGCGCGTGGCGTATGTGAGCGACGCGGGCAC
>JANOTE010000069.1:0-4296 GCA_031416195.1 Rhodoferax sp. | reverse complement strand
CATCATCCCCACGCTGATTGAAGTGGCGATGGTGCTCACGCTGCTGGCGGTCAAGTTCGACGTGTGGTTTGCCTGGATCACCATCGCCGCGCTGGTGTTGTACATCACGTTCACCGTCACCGTGACGGAGTGGCGTACGCAGTTTCGCAAAAAGATGAATGAGCTGGATTCAACCGCGCACAGCCGCGCGATTGATTCGCTGTTGAATTACGAAACTGTCAAGTATTTCAACAACGAAGAGTTCGAAGCCAAGCGATACGACGAGAACCTGGAGAAATATCGCCGTGCCGCCGTCAAGAGCCAGACCACGCTGAGCCTGCTCAACACGGGCCAGCAGCTCATCATCGCCGTGGCGTTGGTGGCGATGCTGTGGCGTGCGACCCAGGGCGTGGTGGATGGCCGCATGACCCTGGGTGATTTGGTGATGGTCAACGCCTTCATGATCCAGCTATACATCCCCTTAAATTTTTTGGGTGTGATTTACCGCGAGATCAAACAGAGCCTGACCGACCTTGAGAAGATGTTCACGCTGATGGAGCGTGAGCGCGAGATCGCCGATGTACACGGCGCAATCGCTTTGGACGTGAGTACATCAAGCAGCGTGGCGTTTGAGCACGTCAATTTTTCGTATGACTTGGCCACGGCGGCCAAGCCCAACGCAGGGCGTGCAATTCTTCACGACATCAGCTTCGAGATTCCAGCGGGCAAGACCGTGGCGGTGGTGGGGCCATCGGGCTCGGGCAAGTCAACGTTGGCGCGGCTGTTGTTTCGGTTTTATGACGTGCAGCAGGGCCGCATTTTGATTGCCGGGCAAGACATCAAACAAGTCACACAAGCCAGCGTGCGCCAGGCGATTGGCATCGTGCCGCAAGACACAGTACTGTTCAACGACACGGTGGAATACAACATCGCCTACGGCCAACCCGGTGCCAGTCGCGCTCAAGTGGAAGAAGCCGCTGCATCCGCGCACATCCACAGCTTTATCAGCGCGACACCCGCGGGCTACAGCACCATGGTGGGTGAGCGCGGGTTGAAGCTCTCAGGCGGGGAAAAGCAGCGGGTTGCCATCGCTCGCACCCTGTTAAAGAATCCGCCGATCCTGATTTTTGACGAGGCCACCAGCGCACTGGACTCCGCCAACGAGCGCGCCATCCAGGCCGAGCTGCAAAGCGTGGCGCAAAACAAAACCACCCTGGTCATTGCCCATCGGCTCTCCACCGTGGTTGATGCGCATGAGATTCTGGTGATGGATGCCGGGCGCATCATTGAGCGCGGTGCACACGCGCAACTGTTGGTAATGAATGGGCGCTATGCAGCCATGTGGGCCTTGCAGCAGTCGAGTGAAACGGCGGGGTCGCCGACGATGCCCACCGTGACGTCCGCCGTGCCAACGGCCGTGCTAATCTAGGAGCATGAGTCCACCCCAGGCCTTGACGGCGACAGACATCGAAGCCATTGAGCGGGCCACGCTGACGGCAGTGGCCCCGCAGGAAGTTGAAGAAATACCCGGCTGGCTGCTGCCATTTGATGCGGGCACGGTTGGCCGAGCCCACAGCGCGGTTCCCCTGCGGCATGATGCAAATATTGCGCTTGCAGACATCGCCACCATTGTCGCCCGCTACCGCGCGCATGGCCTGCCCCCCAGCCTGCGCATCGCCGTCATACCCGCACTGGCGCACCTGGAAGCTGCGCTGGTTGAGCAAGGCCTGAAAGCCACGCAACCCACGCTGACCTGCGTCGCCCGGGTGGCCGACGTGCTGGATGCCACGCGCGCCATTGCGCCCGCGGAAGTTTCGCCCCACCCAAGCCCAGCCTGGAGTAAGGTCTATTTGGGCGAAGGCTTTGACCCGGTCGATGGCGCATCACGCGTAGGTACACTGAGCCGCGCAACGGGTTCGCTTTACGCCCATTCAGTTGATTCGAACTCGATCCAAACCCCGGTGGTGGCCACCGGGGTTGGCAGCTACGGGCATGGCTGGCTCGGCGTTCACGGCATGCGCACCCTGGGCACGCACCGCAAGCAGGGCCATGCGTCGCGCATCCTGCGTGTACTGGCCTTGCAAGCTCAGGCGCGCAATGTGGCCCGGGCTTATCTCCAGGTAGAGGATGGCAACCACGCGGCGCTGCGGCTGTATGAGTCGCTCGGCTTTGCGCTGGCGTGGCGTTACGTTTATTGGAGACAGCGCTGATCATGCAGTCTCATGACGTTTTTTCTAATTTTCAGTTTGTACAATTTGAATTTACGAAATTCAATTTGTACAGATTGCGACTTGCCGGGATCCATGGAAACCAAATGGCTTGAAGATTTCGTCAGCCTGGCTGAAACCCGCAGCTTCAGCCGCTCGGCGCAGCTGCGCCACGTCACGCAGCCGGCGTTCTCGCGGCGCATCCAGTCGCTGGAAGCCTGGGCTGGCGCCGATCTGGTGGATCGCAGCAGCTACCCCACGCGCCTGACACCGGCGGGCGAGACGCTGTATGCCCAGTCGCTTGAAATGCTGCAGGCGCTGCAAAGCACCCGCGCCATGCTGCGCGGGCACACCTCAGCCGGGCAGGACGTGATTGAGTTTGCCGTGCCGCACACGCTGGCATTCACGTTTTTTCCAGCGTGGGTGTCCAGCCTGCGGGAGAATTTTGGCCCGATCAAAAGCCGCTTGATTGCGCTGAATGTACATGATGCCGTGCTGCGCATGGTAGAGGGCAGTTGTGACGTGCTGATTTCCTATCACCATCCGATGCAGCCCATCCAGCTTGATTCCGAGCGCTATGAAATGGTGAGCTTGGGGCAAGAAGTGATTGCCCCTTTTGTGAAGGCTGATGCGCAGGGTGCGCCGCTGTTCAAACTGCCAGGCAGCTCCAACGGCTTGCTGCCCTATTTGGGTTATGCGCCGGGCGCCTACATGGGACAGATGGTGGATTTGATCCTGAAGCAATCAAAAGTCCCCATTCACTTTGACCGGGTTTATGAGACTGATATGTCCGAGGGCCTCAAAGCCATGGCGCTTGAGGGGCATGGCATCGCATTTCTGCCGCACAGCGCGGTGAAAAAGGAGCTGCGCGCCAAGCGCTTGGTCAGTGCCGCGCCACCTGAGTTCAAAGGGATGGAGATCACCATGGAAGTGCGCGCCTACCGCGAGGCACCCATGCGCAAAGACATGCAGCGCGGTAGCTCGTTGGGCTCCAAGACCGCGGCAGCGCCGCACAAACGCACTGCGCAAGCGCTGTGGGATTATTTGCTGACGCAGACCGCCTCGTGCCAAGTTTGAACGCAGCTTGTCTTTTGGGACAATGCGAATATGACCTTATCCGCAACCCCTTCCGCCGTTGACGCCATTACCCTGACCCGCCCTGACGACTGGCATCTGCATGTGCGCGATGGCGATGCGCTCCATACCGTGGTGCCCCACACCGCCGCCCAATTTGGCCGTGCCGTCATCATGCCAAATTTGAAGCCGCCCATCACCACCGCAGCGCAGGCGGTTGATTACGCGGCCCGCATCCGCAAGGCCGTGCCTGAGGGCGTGAATTTCGAGCCGTTAATGACGCTCTACCTCACTGACAATCTGCCCGCTGACGAAATCAAGCGCGCCAAAGAGGCAGGCGCCATCGCCGTCAAACTTTACCCGGCCGGGGCCACCACCAACAGCGACGCGGGTGTGACTGACATCCGCAAAACCTACAAAACGTTGGAGGCGATGCAGCGCGAGGGCCTGCTGCTGCTGGTGCATGGCGAAGTGACATCGCCCGACATTGATTTGTTCGACCGCGAAGCCGTCTTCATCGACACCCAGCTCATCCCGCTGCGGCGCGACTTCCCCGAACTCAAAATTGTGATGGAGCACATCACCACGCGCGAGGCCTCCAGTACGTCGGTGCATCTGATCGTTTTACTGCCGCCACCGTCACCGCGCATCACCTGCTGTACAACCGCAACGCGATCTTCACGGGCGGCATTCGCCCGCATTACTACTGCCTGCCGGTGCTGAAGCGCGAAACGCACCGTCTGGCCCTGGTTGAAGCCGCCACCAGCGGATCGCCCAAATTCTTCCTCGGCACCGACAGCGCGCCCCACCCCGCACACCTCAAAGAGCATGCCAGCGGTTGCGCTGGCTGCTACACCGCGCATGCGGCGATGGAGATGTATGCCGAAGCCTTCGATTCCGTCGGCGCACTAGGCAAATTGGAGGCGTTCGCCAGCTTCAATGGAGCCGACTTTTACGGTCTGCCGCGCAACGCAGGCACCATTACCCTAAAGCGCGAAAGCTGGACACCGCCCGTGAGCTTTGCGTTTGGCGAGGC
>JANOTE010000068.1:0-1585 GCA_031416195.1 Rhodoferax sp. | reverse complement strand
TTGCTGTCCAGCGCGCATTGGACTTGGCAACCCCTGCTGCGCCCGCATGATTCCATTGACCCGAGGAGACACACAATATGACCCTGCGCGACAAAGCCTGCGTCACCGGCATTGGTGAAACGGCCTACCTGCGGGGCTCGACCAAGACCGCGTTTGAACTGCAAATTGAGTCCTCGCTCAAGGCCATCGCCGACGCAGGCCTGACCCCAAAAGACATTGACGGCATCATCCCCATCGGCTTAGTCAGCGGCACGGCCGACGACTTCATCGACAATTTTGGCCTGCCCGATTTGCGCTTCTCGGCTCTGATTCCGCATGGCGGTGCCAGCCCGGCCATGGCGCTGCAATGCGCTGCGGTTGCGCTGGCCGGCGGTGCCTGCAATCACGTGCTGATCACCTTTGGTCGCAATGTTAGCGCATCAGCCAACAAGGCGGGCGCGCGCATACACGCCATGCCGCAGTTCCACTTTGTCACCGAGTTTGAGTACGCCATGGGCAACATCGCTCCAGCGCAGCTGTATGCGCCGATGGCGCGCCGCCACATGGAGCTGTACGGCACGACGGTAGCGCAGTTTGGCGAGGTCGCGGTGGCCTGCCGCGAGCACGCCCTGCTCAACGACAACGCGGTGATGAAGAAACCCATCACGCTGGAGGATCACCGCAACTCGCGCATGATTGCCGACCCGTTTCGCCTGCTCGATTGCAGCCTTGAAAGCGACGGCGGCGCAGCTGTGGTGGTCAGCGCCACTGAGCGCGCAGGTGATCTGCGGCATCGCAAGGTCTACATCGCGGGCGTGGCAGCGGGCCACCCCGATTCACCCGGTGCCATCACGCAGCGCCCTGACATGACCAGTCTGGGCATTGGCAAAGCAGCGCCGCGCGCCTTCCAGATGGCTGGGGTGACACCAGCCGACATTCAGGTGGCCGAAATCTACGACTGCTTCACCTACGCTGTGATCCGCCAGCTGGAAGACATGGGCTTTTGCGCCAAGGGCGAAGGGGGGCCTTTTGTGCAGGGCGGCAGGCTCAAACTTGGTGGCGCGCTGCCCACCAACACCCACGGCGGTCTGCTGTCGCAAGCGCACGTTTGGGGTCTGAACCACATTGTCGAGCTGGTGCGCCAGTTGCGCGGCGATGCCGGGCGCGCCCAGGTGAAGGATGTGGAACTCGGCCTGGTGACGGGTTACGGCGACATGGGCGATGGCGCCCTGGCCATCATGCGAAGGGGATGACCATGACGACATCGACAGCCCTACCCAAACCATCACCTCAGACAAGCGAACTCGCCCGCCCCTACTGGGACGCGGTTGCCCAAGGCAAGCTAGTACTACAAAGCTGCACCGCGTGCGGCAAGGTGCGCCATTACCCGCGTCTGCTGTGCGATGCCTGCTATTCTGATGCGGTCACCTGGCTCCCCTCAATGGCAAGCGGCACCATCCACAGCTGGACGGTGGCGCACCATGCCTTCCACCCGGCCTTTATGCCCGAACTGCCCTACACCCTGGTCACGGTTGACCTGGATGAGGGCGTGCGGGCGCTGGGCCGCTGGCGCTGCGATGTTGCCCTGTCGATTGGCCTGCCGGTT
>JANOTE010000067.1:0-7522 GCA_031416195.1 Rhodoferax sp. | reverse complement strand
CGTGATCGGCACCCGGCTGGAGCGCGGGCGACGGTCTTGCCGAGCGTAGCCAAAATACGGAATCACCGCGCTGATGCGCTCGGCGGAGGCCCGCTTCAAGGCATCAACCATGATCAGCAGCTCCATCAAGTTTTCATTGGTCGGCGCGCAGGTACTTTGCACCACAAACACGTCTCTGGCCCGCACGTTTTGGTTGATCTCAACCTTCACTTCACCATCCGAGAAGCGGCCAACCGCCGCAGCCCCCAGGCTGATATTCAGGTGACGCGCAATGTCAGCCGCCATCGTAGGATTGGCATTGCCGGTAAAGACCATGAAATCGGGGGGGGGTGCTGACTGCATTGGATGAATTGGGTGCTTAAAACGTGCGTCGAAACTTCAGGGTGCGTCGATACTTCAGCTTGAACTTTGAGACAACAATGCTTGGCGGCGCCTAGTGTCACTTAGCGAAAACTCTGGCAGGGGAGAAAGGATTCGAACCTTTGCATGCTGGAATCAAAATCCAGTGCCTTAACCAACTTGGCGACTCCCCTACACCGGTCAACAGCGTTCAATCTGCCAACCATCAAAATCTATTTGCCGACCCCTCAGCGCACTCACTCAGTAAGCCCACCCACTTTACGCCCAACCAATTAGCGGGTGTTCCTGCAAATTTTTGCAGACCCTCGCCACAAATCCGGCCGGGGCGGCATCCAGTTTCAGCCCTGCCACATCCAGCGTCACATGTTCGCCCAGATGCGCAAACACTGCACTTCCGGAGCCCGTCATTCGACCGTGCAACCCTTTGGATTCAAGCCAATTAAGGCCATCACTCACACCAGGACACAAATCCTGCGCAACGGATTGAAGGTCGTTAACGCCGAAATTGAAAGGGTTTTCAGCAAAGCCTGCGAGTATAGCAGTTGCCGTGTCTCTTTTAAGCTCTTCAGACTGAAAAATACGCGTAGTTTCCAGCCCGGCAGGCGGCTTGGCCACTAAAAATCGCGCGGGCGGCACATCGATGGCCTTGATCTTCTCGCCCACACCTTCCACCCAGGCGTTTCGGCCATGCAGAAAGAAAGGCACATCAGCCCCCAATTGGAGACCCATTTGCAGCAGCACAGACAACGGAAGCTTGAGTTGCCACAGACGGTTGAGCGCAAGCAGCGTCGCGGCAGCATCGGACGAGCCGCCGCCCATTCCGGCCTCGGCAGGAATTGATTTTTCTATCGAAATATGAGCGCCTTGTGTACATCCTGTGGCTGCTTGCAACGCTCTAGCTGCATAAACGATCAAATCGTTTGGTGGCAACGCAGTTGTCAGATCGTCACGGGTGATTTGGCCATCAGCGCGCGATTCAAAGTGCAGCCGATCGCACCAGTCGATCAGCATGAAGACCGATTGCAGCAGGTGATAACCATCGGCACGACGGCCCGTGATATGCAAAAACAAGTTGAGCTTGGCCGGCGCACTGACGTCGTAAATTGCTTTCATGTTCCGTGGTGTCGTTGCATTTAACGCTCAATTACGAGGCGCAGCTCTGCTGCTGGCAGCGGCTCAAAACGCCGGGCGACCAATCGCCCGTTGGATAAACGCGACAAATCAGCGTGCCAGCCTGGTGCCTGCGCCTCAACACCCGCCAACCAGGAGAATAGGGTGGCCACCGGAATGGCCGCGCCGGTTGCGTGAAGAACCAGCGCATCGAGTGAATTGAAGCTGCGCAGCTCGCCGTTGGAGCGAAGTTGCGCGGTGGAATCAGTCCAGTTCAACGCCGCCAGCACACTGCCCAGGGGTGAGATCAGGCTTAACTGGCCCGACTGCGCAGTGCCAGTGAGCTCAAACGATGCCGAGAAAAACTGCCCTTGCTGCGAACCAAGCGCTTGGGGATCAACAGAGTCTATGTTCAGCGACATCCGCCCTGCGTACGAACCAGTTGACGCGCCAGTTGATGCCGTACTGCCGACCTGCGGGCTAATTTCAGGGGTTTTGTTGGAGGTCGCGCACCCGCTGACGCACAACGCAGATGCGAGCAGCCAACGCCCAGCGAAGCTCACGGCTTGACGCGCAGGCGTTTGAGCGTCTCCACCAAGGTTTCGCTTTCCGCATTCAGCGCAACGCCTTCGCGCCACACCGCCAGCGCCTGTTCGCGTTTGCCGCTGGCCCACAGCACTTCGCCCAGGTGCGCAGCGATTTCCGCATCGGGCTTGCTGTCAAACGCGCCTTGCAAAATGCGCAGCGCCTCGGGCAGGTTGCCACTTTGAAACTCGACCCAGCCCAAACTGTCTGTGATGAAGGGGTCGTTGGGGGCCAATGCAAGGGCTTTGAGAATCAGCGCGCGCGCTTCGGGCAACCGCAACTTGCGCTCGGCCAGGGAATAGCCCAGTGCGTTGTAGGCATGCTGGTAGTCCGGCTTGGCAGCGATGATGGCGCGCAACAGACGCTCCATCTCGTCAAGGCGCCCCAGTTTTTCGGCCAGCATGGCCTGGTCGTACAGCAACTCGTGGTCGCCTTCGCTGGACTTGGCTTTTTCGGCCACCAGCTCGTAGGCGCTTTTGTACTGCTTGTTGTCACGCAGCAGTTGCACTTCCGCCATCACTTTCTGGCGCGCGTCTTCAGGTGTTTTCTCAGGCAGGGCGCGCAGCAATTTGCGGGCATCTTCCAACTTGCCCTGCTTGGCTAGAATCGCCGCCCGACGGCTCTGGGCAATGATCATGTCGTCAGCGTTGTCGATGCGGTTAAGCCAGCTTTGCGCCTGCACGAAGTCTTTGCGCTGCTCGGCAATCTGCGACATCGACAGATACGCCTGCACCAGACCACGGTTCGACTCGGCTGAGCCGCTGCTCTGGGTGATCTCCATATGGCGCTTGAACGATTTTTCGGCCGCGTCAATCTTTTTGTCCTGCAACTCCAGCGTGCCTTTGATCAGCCAGGCTTGTGGATGATCGGGGTTGTCCGTGGTGACAATTCGCAGTTGCTCAGCCGCTTCGGCGTACCGCTGTGCGTCCAGTAAAACGCGGGCGTAATCCATCCGAACGTCCACTTTGGCACTGGCACTGGCATTCATCTTCAGGTAATTGCGCACAACCTGTTCAGCCTGCGGCAGCTTGGCACCGATCAATGCCAACGCGATCAAGGCCGCACCATTATCACCAGGGCCTACCGCCTGAGCCTTGACTGCAGCATCCATCGCGCCTGAAGAATCGCCGCCGTCAAGCCGCATCCGGCCAATAGCACTCCACGCTGGTGCACCATATTGGGGGCTGTCCAAGTACGGGGCCAGGGCTTGTTCGACGATGTCTGTCGCCATTTTCCTGTCAGATACGCGCACAAAATAGGCAGGTACGGCAGCGATTGAGGCCGCACGTTCCGTGGCGCTGCTGGTGGTGATATCGCTCATCAACGGCTCCAGCGTTTCACCTGGGCGATTGAGGCGCAACAGCATCAGCAACACATGGCGATTGGCCTCGCGCGACGCGGGCAAGGCCTGCTTCCACGCCCGAGCTGCTTGCAATGCAGGCTCCCCCGAACGTGCTTGCACCGCCACTGCGACAGCGCGCTCGTACAGCTGCGGGTCTCGCGTTTTACGCGCTGCGTCCAGAATGATGGCGTAGGCCGCGCCGGGCTCTCCAGCCACCACGTTGAGCTCGCCCAGCATCAGCTGCAAGAACAGCTCGCGATCCATGGGCGAATTCTCTGGCGTGGATGCCGGCACCGCATTGGGGTCAGGTGCCGTTGGCGTTTGGGCATAAGCGCCGCCGACCGCAACAACCCAGGCAACAAGCCAACCCAAGGCACCCAGGCTCAAGGTTTTGACATCAAGACCAGGCAGACCCATGGAGGGCTGATTTTGCGCGGCAAAAAGCCGCCTTAAAGTAAAGCGCATAAATCAATAATAATCCAACCCGTCCTCTCCTTTGTTTCCATGCCTGAATTACCCGAAGTTGAAGTCACCCGCCTGAGTTTTGCCGACCGCATCCAAGGCGCAAAAGTCCTAGAAGTCCGCATGGGCAAGGCGCTTCGTTGGCCGCTGAACTGCGACCCGTCAGACCTTGCGGAATGCAGGGTTTCAGGCGTGCGCCGCCGTGGTAAATACCTGTTGCTTGACCTGGATCGAGGATTGTTGTTGATTCATTTAGGCATGTCTGGCAGTCTGTCATTTGGCACTAGCCTCACAGCACCGGGCATACACGACCATTTTGAAATGACCACCACATTGGGCACGCTACGCCTGAACGACCCACGCCGCTTCGGCGCGGTGGTGTTTGCACCGGGCGAGCCATCCGCTCAGGCGCAAAAGCTGCTGGGGCGGCTTGGTATGGAGCCGCTCTCAGATGATTTTGACAATGTAGCCTTCTTTGCCGGTCTTAAAACACGCACGGCGGCCATCAAACAGGTCTTGCTGGCAGGTGACTTGGTGGTAGGGGTGGGCAACATTTATGCGTCGGAATCACTGTTCATGGCGGGCATCCGGCCGACCCTGCGCGCCAATAAGCTGAGCAAACCGCGCGCCGGACGCCTTCACGAGGCGATCAAGCAAGTGCTTGCGCGCGCCGTTGTGCGAGGAGGCAGTACTCTGAGGGACTTCTCCAACGCCGACGGTGATGCCGGGCATTTTCAGCTCGAAGCCATGGTTTACGCGCGCGCTGGCGAGGCCTGCAAGCTTTGTGCAACACCGATCAAGACCATCCGCCAAGGCCAGCGATCAACGTTTTTCTGTCCCGTTTGCCAGAAAAACTGACAGTCTTTATCGTGCTTCTGTCCGTTGCAGTGATATATTGAAAGATTACGTGGGGCCGCATTGACTATTTCATTCAACGAGCAATTTGATCTGCATGGTGCGTGGCGCAAGGAATATGCCCTGCGCCTGAAGCTGCTTGGCGAGTGGATGAAAGACCATGACCTGCTGGATGCTGCAGTGGAAGAGCGGCTCAAGCGGCTTGAGAACCAGGTGCGTTCCGACAAGGTGATGGTGGCCTTTGTAGCCGAATTCTCTCGCGGTAAATCCGAGATGATCAACGCGATTTTCTTCGCGGGCTACGGCAGGCGCATCATGCCCGCCAGCGCAGGCCGTACCACTATGTGCCCGACCGAAATGGGTTACGACGCGGGCGTGCCGCCTTGCCTGCGCCTGTTGCCGATTGAGACCCGGCTCAAGCCCCAGTCGCTGATGGAATGGCGCATGGTGCCCGAGAAGTGGACGCGCATCGATCTGGATGTGAACGATCCCAAGCAGCTCGCTTCGTCGCTTGAAAAAGTTGCCGAAACGCGTCGCGTTTCGCAGGAAGAAGCGCGCGCTCTAGGATTCTGGAACGGCCAATCTCCGCAGGACAACCCCATGCTCGATGCCAAAGGCATGGTGGAAGTGCCCAAGTGGCGCCATGCCCTGATCAATATCGCGCACCCGCTGTTGAAGCAGGGGTTGGTGATTCTGGACACGCCAGGCCTCAATGCAATTGGTGCTGAACCGGAACTCACGGTGAGCCTGATTCCGCAGGCGCAAGCTGTCATTTTCATTCTGGGTGCTGATACGGGGGTGACCAAGTCGGACTTGGCGATATGGAATGAGCATTTGGTGACCGAAGCTGACAAAAACTGCACGCGGCTGGTCGTCCTCAACAAGATCGACACCCTGTGGGATCCGTTGAGCACGACTGTGCAGATGCAGGCGCAAATTGACCGCCAGCGTGCGTCCACCGCTGATATCTTGAAGATACCGCTGGAGCGTGTGATCCCGGTTTCTGCGCACAAGGGTTTGGTGGGCAAAGTCACGAAGGATGCGGAGTTGCTCAAGAAGAGCTGTCTGCCCCTGCTGGAAGAGGCTTTGGCCACCGGCATCATGGGCCAGCGCAGCAAAATATTGGGCGATGCAGTGGCGCGGGGTGTGACTGATCTGCGGGCTGAAACCAGCCGGGTGCTGAACATTCGGCGGCGCGACTTGGCTGACCAGCAGATGGAGCTGAAGGGCTTGCAGGGCAAGAACTCGACTGTCATCAAGCATATGCGGACTCGCATCTCGCAGGAGCAGACTGAGTTCGACCTCGGGGGTGCCAGAATCCACGCGGTACGCTCGGTTCATCTGAAACTTCTGCGTGATATTTTCACGATTTTGGGGCCTGCCGCGTTGAAGGTGGAAATGGCCGATTTGACCGCGGCGCTGCGGCAAAAGGGACTGAAGCTGGGGGTCAAGAAGGCCTATGGCGATACCTTCTCCCGCCTGCGTTCCTCGCTGGCCAAAGTGCAGAACATCATGACTGAGATCCAGTCCATGCTGGGCGCCTCATTTCGGCAACTCAATGCAGAGCATGGCTTCTCGCTTCAGGTCCCCGTTGAGCCGACGATGGTTCCGTACCTGACCAGCCTTGATTTGGTCGAGCAGGGCCACCTGCAGTTTTTAGGCTTGGGCAATGTGCTGAGGTTGGCGCAATCTGAGTTTTCAGACCGCTTGGTGCGCGCTTTGTCCACCCGCTTGCGGGCGATTCATGAAACCGCCTTGGGCGATGTCGAGTTGTGGAGCAAGTCAGCCGCAGCGCAACTTGATGCCCAGCTTCGCGAGCGACGCAGAAACTTCACCCGCCGCATTGAGGCCATTGATCGAATTCAGCAGGCTACGGGTGGGCTGGCAGATCGGCTGGGGGAAATAAGCGGGCAAGAAACAGCGTTGAATCAGTTGGATGCCAAGCTGCTTGAATTGACCAGTCACTTAGCGAGCGGCAAGCAAGCAGCGCCCACCGGCACAAAGAGTGAAGCAAAAACGGCCACGGCGGCTGTTGCCAAACCGATGCGCAAAGCCAAGCCAAAAGTCGACGTCAGTGTGGCACCGACGGTGCCGTCGGAACTCTCCCGCGCGTGACGATCGCTGCACAGGAGTTGGCGCACAAGGTTGTGCGCTGGCAAAAGAGCCATGGCCGAAACACCCTGCCTTGGCAGAACACCCGCGACCCTTACCGCGTGTGGCTCTCTGAAATCATGCTGCAGCAGACCCAGGTGGCGACGGTGCTTGACTACTACGCCCGTTTTCTGAATCGATTCCCCGACGTGCAGACCTTGTCAAAAGCGACCTTGGATGAAGTTTTGGCGCTTTGGAGCGGTCTGGGGTACTACAGCCGTGCACGCAATTTACACGCTTGTGCGATTGGCGTAATGCAGCATCACGGCGGTGCGTTTCCGGCAACGGCAGAATCACTTAAAACTCTTCCAGGTATCGGGAAGTCCACTGCAGGAGCTATCTCTTCGCTCTGTTTTGAAGAGCGTGTGGCGATTTTAGATGGAAATGTCAAACGTGTTTTGACACGCGTTCTAGGCTTTGATGCAGATTTGGCGGCATCGAAGAATGAGCGCGCGTTATGGGATTTGGCAACGCAAGTCCTGCCCACCCAACGCCAGCACATGCCCGGCTACACACAGGGCATGATGGACTTGGGTGCCACAATTTGTTCGGTGAGAAAACCGCTGTGCGACAAGTGTCCGTTAAGCGGGCAGTGCGTCGCAAAACAGGAAGGCCAGCCTGAAAAGTATCCGGTCAATAGCCGCAAACTCAAACGCA
>JANOTE010000066.1:0-2132 GCA_031416195.1 Rhodoferax sp. | reverse complement strand
TGACGGTGCTGCTGGCGCTGCTTGTTTCCAGGACTCGGCAGCCGTTTCCAAGAACCTCCACCACTGCGCTGCTGGTGCTGTTCTACCTTTGGACTTGTATCACGTCACTGGCCTCCTTCAACGAGCCTGGCGCCGTTTATGACATGTGGATCAAGGTTACGAAAATACAACTGATGATATTTGCCACGCTGGTCATGATTCACGGCCGCAAACAGCTTGATCTTTTGATCTGGGTGATTGTGCTGTCATTGGGCTTTTATGGTTTCAAGGGCGGCATATTCACCATCAGCCATGGTGGCAACTCAATGGTGATGGGCCCGCCAGGCACCTTTATCGAAGGCACCAACCACTTGGCGATGGCCATGCTGATGGTGGTGCCGCTGATGTACTACCTGGCCACCCAAAATTCAAATCAATGGTTGCGTCGCGGGCTCTATTTGCTGATGCTGCTCACGACTCTGTCAGTTCTGGGCACCACCTCGCGTGGCGCGTTGCTGGGCATTGTCGTGATGGCCGTGATGCTTGCGCTCAAGAGCCAGCGGCGGCTCTTGATGCTGACCGTGATCGGCGTCGTGACGATAGGCGTCTTGGCGACGATGTCAGAACAGTGGGCCGACAAGATGGGGACGATCACCACCCACGAAGATGACTCGGCGCAGAGTCGCCTCTACACATGGAAAATGATATGGAACTTGGTGCTGCAGCACCCGATCACCGGCGGCGGGTTTCAGATCACCGAGAATGTGGCGACCTGGAATACTTATGCCGTCACCGAATGGTCAAAGGCCTATTCACCGCATAGCATCTATTTTCAGGTGCTGGCTGAGCATGGCTTTGTGGGTTTTGCCCTGTACCTGGGTCTTGGCATTTCAACATGGCGCCGCTGCAATTCACTGATCCGTCGCTGCAACACCGACGAGACGCGTTGGGCCGCAGTCTTGGCGCGCATGTCGCAGGTTTCCATCGCCGGGTTTGCAGCAGGCGGAGCCTTTGTCAATCTGGCAAACTTTGACCTGCCATACTATATCGTGGCCTTGATAATTCTTGCCGACGTTGCTGTGACTGAAACACTCAAGAAAGCCAAATCAGCGCGACCGGAATCTGGCCCCGCACAACCAATTGCCGCGACGCCCGGCATAGGCGTCTGATTTTGCGATCAAGGCGGTCCAGAAGAGGCCGAACCACAATGATTTTGTCATGCCGCCGAACTCATTATTTTCCTCGCAACCTCGGCAATTCAGACTTGGACATCAAGCCACCCTCGATCGAGGGCCATTGCCATAAGCCTCCATCCGTTGAAATATTTTCGACGCCAAAATGAATACCAACGACAAGATCAAGAATTTCGACCACTCCTCGGACCCGGGCTTCCTGGCGTACTACGCCGAGCAGAGCGCACTGCCCGTGACACGAGCCAGATTCGCAAGAGTGCGCGACAAAGCGCTCAAACTCGTCGCAGCGCAGGGCGCGGACATGAAGAAGCTCAAGGTACTGGACATCGGCTGTGGCGCTGGTACCCAGGCCAGGCTGTGGGCCGAGTCGGGTTACGAGGTCTTCGGTCTCGATGTCAATGCGCCACTGATCGAAGTGGGGCGGACGCGCGCTCGCGAAGAGGGCTTGGATGTCCGGTTCGACGTCGGCAGTGCCACCAGTCTGCCCTACGAAGACGGGTCCATGGACGTCTGCCTGATGCCGGAGCTTCTAGAGCACGTCGAGGACTGGCAATCCTGCATACAGGAGGCGGTGCGTGTGCTCAAACCCGGCGGGGTTTTTTATCTCAGCACCACCAACGCTTTGTGCCCACGGCAGCAGGAGTTCAACCTGCCTTTTTACAGTTGGTATCCCGGATTCGTGAAGCATCACTGCGAGCGTCTGGCCGTCACGACCCGCCCGGAACTGGCCAATCATGCTCGCTATCCTGCGGTTCATTGGTTCACCTACTATGGATTGCAGCGCTATCTTGGCGGCCTCGGCATGCAGTGCCTGGATCGCTTCGATTTGATTGACGCCTCCGGCCGGTCCGCAGTTGTCCAGGCCTTGGTCTGGGCTGCGCGGCATCTGGCGCCTTTGCGCTTTGCCGCCCACGTCATGACCGAAGGCACGAACGTGTTCAGTGTAAAAGGCATCGTAAT
>JANOTE010000065.1:0-1710 GCA_031416195.1 Rhodoferax sp. | reverse complement strand
TAACCCTCAGGTTAATTTTAATGCTTTTAACCTATTGGGTGTCCGGCTCGGTGCGCGCAGGCTGCAAGGCGGGCAGCGCGGCGGCTTTTAACTGCTCAACGTCACCAACCCCAGGCGCTCCATCCATTGGGCGATGGTTCGCTGGTTCGCGTCACCCTCCATGAACAGAGTGTGCATCGACGCATGCGCCTCAGGCCGATGCTGGTTGACTTTGATGGCGCATTGCAGCGAGGTGATCGTCAACTCAAACGCCACAATGCCCTTGAGCATTTTGTGTTGATACTCCTCGCCCAAGCCGATCCACTGCGCCACGTAGGCCGGGTCGTGGTCGTTGATCAGTTTTTTCAACACGCCGTCTTTGTGTACGGGCTCGTCGATCAAGCGCGCCTGCACCTTGCATTGCACCGCCAAGTACAGCCAGGTGGGCACGCGCGCCAAATCGGGGTAGACGCGCGGTGTCATGTAAGTTTGCGGCCCCATAAAACTCACCAGCGCCTGCGGGCGAGCTTGCAGGTAATGCCATTGCGGATTGGCCCGCGCGCAGTGGCCAGCCAGTCGCCAGGGGTCGTCATCACATTCCAAATGGAGCGGTAAGTGGCTGGCTGCGGGAAAGCCGTCGTCGTCAGTCGTGATCAACGTGGCCAGCGGGTAGGAGCGCATCAACTCCTGTGCGAGCTGGCTGTCCTTGGAATCAAATTGGGGTGGGAGATACATTCGGCGATTGTCCTAAACACCCAGAAAATTCGCCAGCGCCAGATTGTCGCGCAAGGACCGCGACGCACCGCTCAGCACCACCTGGCCTTTTTGCAGCACCAGGGCAAAGTCAGATTCCGCCAACACGCGCTGGTAATTGCGATCCACGATCAGTGTGGCGATGCCGTCCATGCGAATCTCGCGGATCACGCGCCAGATGTCGGCCACGATAAGCGGGGCCAGGCCTTCGGTGGCTTCATCCAGAATGATCAATTCGGGTTGTGTCATCAAAGCGCGGCAAATCGAGAGCATTTGCTGCTCGCCGCCTGACAGCTCTGAGCCGAGGTTGGCGAGGCGCTCATTCAGTCTTGGAAACGTCGCCATCACGCGATCAAACGTCCAGCCGACTTTTGCATCACGCACGGGCTTGGATGCCATCAGCAAGTTCTCGCGAACACTCAAATTCGGGAACACGCCGCGCCCTTCGGGCACATACGCCACGCCACTGCGCGCGACTTCATGCGGTTTGCTCTTCGAATGGTCGCGCCCAAAGAGCTGGATGAGCCCCTCGCGCTGCGTCACGTGGCCCAGCAGGGCGCGAATCAGCGTGCTCTTACCCATGCCATTACGGCCCAGCAGCCCCACGGTTTGGCCCCGCGCAATTTGCAGATCGATGCCGTGCAGCACGTGGCTGGAGCCATACCAGGCGTGAATGCCACGCGCATTGAGGATGATGTCTGGTGTGCTCACGTCAATGCTCTCCGCCCAGATACGCCGCCTGAACTTCAGCGCTGTTGCGTACAAAGTCGGGTGAGCCGGAGGCAATCACCGCGCCATTGACCATCACGGTGATGCAGTCTGCCACGCGAAAAACTGCGTCCATATCGTGCTCCACCAGCAAGATGGCGTGTTTGTTTTTCAGCCCTTGCAACAGCGCCAGCATGCGCTCGGTTTCTTCAGAACCCATGCCGGCCAGCGGTTCGTCAAGCAGTAGAACCTGTGGCGCGGTGGCCAGGC
>JANOTE010000064.1:0-2266 GCA_031416195.1 Rhodoferax sp. | reverse complement strand
GGCGCTCCACCAGGCGCTGAAGCGGCCTAGAACCGAGCGGTCGTCCTCGTAGCTCTCAATCGTTGCCATGCGGGCCGTCCACGACTCTGGCATGAACATAATCAGCGGAATCGCCACCAGCGCGATCAGGATGGCCGTCTGGATTTTGTTTTTACCGTTCCACCATAAAAAGGCGGTCATTGCACCAATGGCGATTAATGCGCCACGTGACTGGGAACCCAATGCAGCAGTTGCGACAACCGCCATGGCTCCAATCATCGCCAGCCGCGCCCACTTGTAAGTCAATTGAAGGTGCAGAAAACGCATCAGGGGAATGGTCATTACCAACGCGAGTGCAAACTCGTTGTTGTCTTCTATGAACGAACCAGGCGGCCCCCACACGCGATGCCCGCCGCCCGTAGCGAGCGTAAACACCCCCCCTTTGATACCCAAAATCGCGAGCGACCCGGCACATACCCACATCAACGCAAAGATGTGCTGCTTGGTTCTGAGCAAAATCAAAGCGATCAGGATCATGCTGTTGATCTTCATCACCTTCTTCCACTGCTCGTAATCGCCAACAGGGTCGATCCCGACTAGCCATGAAACCGATATCCAGACAATGAACACAGTGAACCAGACCACCGGGGTGGCCTTGAATGGAGAGTCCCGCTCACGCGTCATCATCAGACCCAGCGCAGTGGCACCAAACGCAGCCGCCGCCAAAGGTGCGTCGTAAGCCACCCCGAAGGTGTAGCGGTGCGGATTCATGATGCTCAGCCAAGTCCACAGCATGACACCGATCCACGGGCGCTTCAGGGCGGCAATGCAGCCTGCAAGAACAATGGCAAGAACAAGTAAGTCACGCATGACTGATGATGTAGCGAAATTTACCGGATTTTTCGGCTGGGATATTGTCAACCAACTCAACGACAACGGAAACATCCTGACCCAGCCGCCGTTTAAAGCCATCAATGATCTGCCGACTGGAATTCGGCGCAAAGCCATTTTCAGTCTCTAAAAGAACCCTGGTGAGTACACGCGACTCCTGGATCACTTTGAAGGCCTTCACGCCGGCCAAATCCCGCAGAATGTAGATCAGTGACAGGCCGTGCATCACGGTGCCATCGGATGCCACGACAAAGTCGGTACTGCGCCCCTGGATGTCCTGCAATATCGGCAAACCACGACCGCATGTACACATCGCCGAGCCAAGCACTCCAATGTCACCCGTTCGGTACCGGATGAACGGAAAATCGTTGGTCGACAGGTGGGTCACCACTATTTCGCCAGCTTGCCCGGCAGGCAGCACCTGCCCCAGCGCATCGACAATTTCCACCACGATGTCATCCGCCGTCAGATGCATATTGCCGTGGGGGCACTCATGCGCAATGAACCCCGCATCGCGTCCGCCGTACCCGTTCGCAACTTTGCAACCAAACACATCACTGATGGTATTGCGCTGTTCGTCGTAAAGACGCTCAGACGTGACAAATGCGACTTTGATTCCCAAGTCAGTCATCGCGACATTTCGCTTTTGGGCGTGTTTGGCGATGTGAGTCAGCGCCGACGGATAACCGAACAGCATGCGCGGGCGCACGCTGCGAATGCTGGAAAGGAACCCGTCAAGTTTAGCTTCCGACATCTCAAAAGCCGCCAGCAAATGTGTGCGCATCAACTTGTCGCGGATCTGTTTGACACGGTCTTGCTTGCCCAATTCAATCGGTGATCCCCACACCACAATTTCAGGGTCGCCAATATCGACATCCCACCATCGTGTGGCGCGCCACTTGGCGGCAACGTCATAACTGACGCGTTTGCGGCCAATGAAGAAAATAAGGGGTTCGCCGGACGACCCCCCGGTATTGAAACGCGCCAGGCCCCTTGCATTCGCATGCTTGAGCTTGTCGGTGTTCGCGCGAATGACGGCTTTCGTCAGCAGGGGCAACCGATTGAGATCCGCGACGCTCTGTACGGTTGCGGGGTCAAACCCGATTTTCGCGAATGTTTCGCGGTAAAAAGGTACGTGCGTGGCGACGTCCAGCAGAAGATCACGAAGGCGCGTGAGCTGCAAAGCGGCGATACGATCTTTATCCCACCACTGCACGTCTTCCATTCGACGGCGCACTGCCACTGTCTCGTGCGCTTTCAGCCGCTCTTGAATCGGAAACAAAACTGATGCCACGAAGGATGTGTAAAGGCCCATAATGCGGTCAAACTTTCAAGCAGCAGTGCGTGCCAAGGCTCGTTGATACACCTCGGCCAGCACGGGTTTCACCATTTGCCA
>JANOTE010000063.1:0-4974 GCA_031416195.1 Rhodoferax sp. | reverse complement strand
CGTGCCGTCCTCGTACCATTCCTCCGTCAGTCCGTGCCGGGCACCGTTCCTGATGTGGTAGCGCGACATCAGCTGTCCATTTTTGTGATGCTGAACGGTCACGCCGGTGAACGGTTTACCGTCCAAATAATGGACATTCTCCTTCCACTCAATTTTGGCGTACGGCACCGGCACCTCTTCCGCGGCGGGCGCTTGCGCCCGGGCCCGCTTTTCTGCGGGAGGCGAGCAGGCGGCGGGCCCGAGGGCCAGCAGCAGGAGAATTCGTTTCATTTCATGTTCCACATGGAGTTCCTATCGTTTCGCAAAAAAGTCGGCAAGCCCCTTGAGATCATCTGTCGCGGCGTCCGGCTGCGTGGCCCGGACGGCGGCTTTTTGCAGTTCGGGACGGGCATCAAACTTGGACTTGATCCAGTATTCCACCGCCTTGACATCATGATTGGTGGTCTTCTCGATCTCTTTGATGGCGCGGCCATCAGCCTCTGAGAAGTTCTTCACCAGGCTGTTCAAATAAGTACGTGCTCCGGGGGAAAGGGCCTTGAATTCGGCAAATCCCGCGTCGCTCAACGCGATGAACCAGGCCACCTCCACCTGCACGCGGCGCTGCATGTAACCCTGCTCGCTCATGATCGGGCGCAGCGTGGCCAGCTTGGTTGCGTAGCGGCCGTCCAGGGGTGAGAGGGCGGAAATGGTCGAAAAAGTCATCGAACAATTGTAGGTTTGTTATAGGTTTGTTCGCACGGGCTTGCGCTCTGGTAACCTGTCGGTACGCGACGGGCGATTTTCGGGAGACTCTCCGGCGCCGATCTGCATAGCTAAAATAAGTCTAGAACATGACGCAAACCACCCTGAGCAAATCCCCCATGAAACTGATTGGCGCCATCACCAGCCCCTATGTGCGCAAAGTGCGCGTCGTCATGGCCGAGAAAAAGCTGGATTACAGCTTTGTCGCCGAAAACGTCTGGGCACCAGACACCACCATCAAAGAATCCAACCCGCTGGGCAAAGTGCCGTGCCTGATCATGGAAGGCGGTGAGGCGCTGTTTGACTCGCGCGTCATCGTTGAGTATCTGGACACGCTCTCGCCCGTGGGCAAGCTCATCCCGTCACTGGGGCGTGAGCGGGCCGAGGTCAAAACATGGGAAGCGTTGGCCGATGGCCTGCTCGATGCCGCGATTTTGGCCCGCCTGGAAGCGACCTGGGATGGCCGAACCAAGGCCCAGCGCAGCGAAGCCTGGATTGACCGCCAGATGGACAAAATCATCGCCTGCCTCAAAGCCATGAGCAAGGGCTTGGGGGACAAACCTTTTTGTGGCGGCATCCATTTCAGTCTGGCTGACATTGCCGTCGGCTGCGCTTTGGGCTACCTGGACTTTCGCTTCCCGCAAGTTGAGTGGCGTGCCGACCATGCCAGCTTGGCGAAACTGCAGGAGAAGCTGATGCTGCGCGCCAGCTTTCTGGATACTCAGCCTACGCAAAGCGCTTTGCAGACCTCTTCAACTGTCTCCAATAAACAATAGCAGGGCAAACACCTCTCTTATTGTCAAAAGGGTTTCACACTGGAGTTCTAGAATGATTCAGGTTTTAATCAACCAGGCTCTATAGGAAACGCCTTTATGTTGTATCCAGAACTCTTCAAGCAGCTCGAATCTGTCCGCTGGGACATGGCCAAGGACATCCCGTGGGACTCGTTTGATGCCAGTCGGCTCACCGACGAGCAGGCCCACACCATCAAGATGAACGCCATCACCGAGTGGGCGGCCTTGCCTGCCACCGAGATGTTTTTGCGCGACAACCGCGACGACAGTGATTTTTGCGCCTTCATGTCGGTCTGGTTTTTTGAAGAGCAAAAGCACTCTTTGGTGCTGATGGAATATTTGAAGCGTTTTCGCCCGGATTTGGCCCCGACCGAACAAGAGTTGCATGACGTGCGTTTTGAGTTTGACCCGGCACCCGCGCTCGAGACACTGATGATGCACTTCTGCGGAGAAATCCGACTGAACCACTGGTACCGCCGCGCCAGCCAGTGGCATACCGAGCCGGTGATCAAAAGCATCTACACCCGGCTGAGTCAGGACGAAGCCCGCCACGGCGGCTGCTACCTGAAGTACATGAAGCGCGCGATTGGCAACTTTGGGTTGGAAGCCAAGACTGCCTTTGCCAAAGTCGGCGTGCTGATGGCCAGCGCGAGGCGCACCGCGCAGGCGCTGCACCCGACCAACCTGCACGTCAACAAATCCCTGTTCCCGCGCGACACCATCCAGAGCCGCGTGCCCGACCCCGAGTGGCTGGCGCATTGGCTCGATACGCAGATCAAGTTTGATGCCAGTTGGGAGTCCAAAGTGGTGGAACGTATCCTGCACAACATGAGCCTTTTGATGCACCGCAGTTTCGAAACGGTGCAGGACCTCAACAAATACCGCAAAGAGCTGGCGCGTGAACTGGCTGGATCGACCTCAGTCGAGACCGCTGCAGCCTGAGCTGGAGCACGCTCCTGATCTGATGCTCGACAAGATTTGCAGCCGCGTTCAAGCACGCGAGCGCATTGGAACTTTGCCTCGTCCGCTCGTCTTCACCAACGGCGTGTTCGACGTAATTCACCGGGGTCATGTGGTTTACCTCGCGCAAGCCCGCGCGCTTGGGGGCAGCCTGGTGGTGGCTCTGAACACCGACGCTTCCGCTAAACGGCTGGGCAAAGGCCCCAATCGCCCGCTAAACAACGAGGCTGACCGAGCCGTCGTCATCGCCGCACTCGAATCGGTCAGTCTGGTGACCTGGTTTGATGAGGACACCCCGCTTCAGCTGATTGCAGAACTCAAACCTGACCTGCTGGTCAAAGGCGGCGACTACGACATGCAAACACTGGCCGAAACCAAAGTGGTCCAAGCCTACGGCGGACGGGCGCTGGCGATTCCGTTTGTGGACGGTTACTCGACCACCGCGCTCGTCGACCGCATTCGATCAGGTTGCTAGCGACTAGCGGATCTGTCCGCGAATTTCACCACCCGGATTGGCGGTGCTGTGGGCGTTGAAGTACAACTCGCCCTGTTTGTACGCCCGGAACTGGTCAGCCGTCAACACGGAACCCGTGGGCACATTGAACACGCCGCCACCGGCATCGGTCAACGCCACGATCACCGGCCCGTTCAAACCAGTGGCAGCCAGATGGATGTGTGCTGCGGTCGCCGTCATGCCGCTGATCGTGATGCTGCCGGATGCCGCGCGCGTCACTGGGTCAACCACCAGGATGCCGGTTCCCGAGGCGGTTGAGGCCGTGGGCGGGCTTTCTTGCGCCCCGGTCAGACTGGCGTTGCGTATGCTGCGACCTATCTGCCCACGCACTTGACCGCCTGGAAGTGAGGTGCTGTGGGCGTTGAAGTACAGGCCGCCTGCATTCAACAGCGCAAGCTGCGCATCGGTCAAGGTGGCATCAGCCGCCGCTGCCCAGGTGCCGCTGCCTGGCGTCGTTTCGGTTAAAGGAAAGATCACCGGGCCGTTGCTGCCAATCGCTGCGTTGTGGATGTGCGCCGCAGTGGCGGTCATGCCTGTCAGGGTGATGCGCGCCGTGAATTTTTTGGTCACCGGATCCAGCACCATCAGGCCGCTGCCTGAAGCTGTTGTGGCGTTGATGGGCACTTCCTGCGCCGCTGACATCGGCACCGCAAACACACTGCGGCCAATCTGGCCCCGAATGTCACCATTAGGGTTGGCGGCAGTATGCGCGTTGAAATAGAGACCGCCTGCGGCCAGCGCTGTGGCTTGCACCTGAGTCAGCACTGAACCACTTGGCACGACCCAATTGCCGCTGCCAGCGCTCGACTCCGCCAGCGCCACGATGACGGCACCATTAGCACCAGCATCAGCCTGGTGAATGTGAGCTGCGGTGGCGGTGATGCCGTTGACCGTGATGCCGCCGCTGATCGCCAGTGTTGATGGATCGAAGGTCAAAGTCCCGGTGCCCACGCCGCCTGTCGTCGTGGGCGTGGCAACCTCCTGATCGCCGGACAGCGCGGCCACATGGGTCGTTGTCGGGGTGTCAACGCTGTTACTGCCGCAAGACACCAAGCTAATGGCCAATACCCCTGAGAACGCCCAGGCCCACAACGGCAATGGACGAATACCTCGAACGTACGTCATACAGATCTCCTGATTTTTGGGTTTTGAGAAGAAAAGAGAGTGCAAACTGCCCTGAAAACCCGTGACGCAGGGCGGCAGCCTGCATGTTAATGCACCTGCGTCAAATTAGTTCAAATACTTGCAACGACCTCAGGCAAGCTAGATTTCAACCGGCACGGCGCTTTTTACCTCGCCGCGCTTGCCACGCAATCGCCGCACCATCCGCCCCAGCAGGTGCTCCAAATCGTCCACCAGCGTGTATACCGCCGGGATCACCAGCAGGCTCAGAAGGGTAGAGGTCATCAAACCCCCCATCACTGCCACGCCCATCGGCGCGCGAAAGCTGCCGTCGGAGGCACCCCAACTGAAAGCAATCGGCATCATGCCCGCGCCCATGGCGATGGTGGTCATGACGATGGGGCGCGCGCGCTTGTGGCAGGCATCCAAGAGTGCGTCCAGCCGGTTCATGGGCGCCACGGCTTCCTGGGTGTCGGTGGCGGGGCGGCCACGGCGGGCTTCAATGGCGTATTCGACCAGCAAGATCGAGTTTTTCGTGGCGATGCCCATCAGCATGATCAGGCCGATGAGCGACGGCATCGAAAAACTCTTGTCGCCAATCAGCAGGGCTGCAAACGCACCCCCCAGCGACAACGGCAGTGCCGCCAAAATCGTGAGCGGATGCAAAAAGTCCTTGAACAGCAGCACCAGCACGATGTAAATGCACAGCACCGCCGTCATCATCGCCAGGCCGAAGCTGGCAAACAGCTCGCCCATCACCTCGGCATCGCCAATCACCACTTGTTTAACGCCAGCGGGTAGATTTTTCAGGGTGGGTAACTGGTCGACGGCTTTCGTCACGTC
>JANOTE010000062.1:0-5621 GCA_031416195.1 Rhodoferax sp. | reverse complement strand
GGTTGAGACAGTCATGAGCGCTATTGTGACGCGCCCCACTGTTGACCAGCAGGGCGGCTTGGCGACAGCCAATCCGCCCGGTTGTGCCTTGTCGCGCTAGTCGTCCTCAATCGACCTCAATCGTCCTTATGACCCTTATTTTTCTTTTTGCCATGGTGCTCATGATTACCATCACGCCCATCACGCCCATCTTGCCAACCGGGATGCTCATTTCTGTAGCGCTCGACCACCCACTGCTCCTGCACAAAATACACCGGTTGTCCGCAAGCGTTATAGCGGCTGCAATGCTTGTTCCACTTCTTTTGATGCCCCGGCGGAACATACAGGTAGATCGGCTGGCGCGCCACGGCGACTGGCTGCTGGATGATGATCACCGGCTGCTGATTCACGACGATAGGCGGTGGGCGGTTGCCGATGTCGATGCGCCCATACACACCGGGCTGGTTGATACCGATGGAGACGCCCACGGTGGCTTGGGCTGCGACACCAGCACTGGTGAGCGCTGAAGCCGCCAGTACCAACAGGCTGGTAATGAGTCGAGGCATGTGTTTGGGTTTATTCATAAAAATCTTTGTTTTTTGGGTGATTCAGGATACTCCCATTTAAAAACGCCGCTCGACGACCTTTCGCTGACGCTTTCAAGCCTATCAAACGTAATATTTGGTGAGGATGCCCGCAGTCAACGCTCGCAGCGAGTCTGAGCCTGCCCAAGGGACGCGCGTATTCAACTTTCGCGCTAGACTGGCGAATTGTTACCAACCCAACTGACCCACCATGAACGCAATCGTCCAAGAACCTGTCTCCGTAAACTCTGTCAACGCAAAATTTGGCAGCGGCAAAGAAGTGCGCCGCCTTGAAGACGAGCTGCTGCTCAAGGGCCAAGGCCAGTTCACGGATGACGTGACCCTGCCAGGTCAGGCGCATTTGATGTTTTTGCGCTCGCCCTACCCGCACGCGCGCATTGTGTCGATTGACATCGCAGCCGCACTTGCCATGCCCGGTGTGATGCAAATCGCCACCGGGGCTGACTTGGTCAAAGCTGGCGTGAAACCGTTGCCCACGGTGGCGGGCTTTCCCCGTGCGGATGGCTCGCCCGCCGCCAGTGCGCCGCGCAACGGCCTCGCGGTTGACAAGGTGCGTTTTGTGGGCGACCCGGTGGTGGCGGTGGTGGCGCAGAGCCTCGCACAGGCACGCAATGCGTGCGAGGCCATCGTGATTGACTATGACGAGCTGCCGATGGCCGTCCATATGGATGACGCACTGGCCGCTGACGCACCCCTGCTGTGCGACAGCATCAGCGACAACCTGGCGGCCGAAATGCGCCACGGCAATGTGGATGCGACCGATGCTGCCTTCAAAGGCGCACGGCATGTCGTCAAGCTCGACATCACCAACCAGCGCCTGTCTGCCCTGGCGCTGGAGCCACGCTCAGTGTTGGCCTATCTGGATGCAGCATCCAATCGATTGACGATTCGCATGAGCACGCAAATGCCCTCGGGCGTGCGCGATACGGTTAGCGCCATGCTGGGCATCCCCAAAGAGGAGATGCGTGTGGTGGTGGGCGATGTGGGCGGCGGCTTTGGCATGAAGACCGGGGCCTATCCAGAAGACGCAGTGGTGGCGTTTTGCGCGCGCGCCTGTGAGTGCCCAGTTAAATGGGTGGCCGAGCGCGGCGAGGAGTTTTTATCCTCCGCACATGGCCGCGACGTGCAAACCAGCGCCGCCTTGGCGCTGGATGCCAACGGCAAGATTTTGGCCCTGCGCGTTCATTCGCTGGCCAATGTAGGTGCGTACGCGATGGGCGTGGGCGTGGCGATTCAGGCACTGATTGGCCCCTGGGTGCAAACCAGCGTGTATGACATTCAAACCATCGACTTTCGCTACCGGGCGGTGCTGACCAACACCGCACCCACCGGCGCGTACCGGGGTGCCGGGCGGCCCGAGGCGATCCACATCATGGAGCGCCTGATGGACGAAGCGGCCCGCCAGATCGGCATGGATCGCATCGCGCTGCGCCGCCGCAACTTCATCCAGCCTGAGCAGATGCCCTACAAAAACCCGATGACTCAGGTGTATGACACCGGTCGCTTTGAGCACGTGATGGACCAAGGACTTGCGCTGGCCGATTGGAGTGGCTTTGAAGCGCGCGCAGCAGACTCGAAAAAGCGCGGGCTGATGCGCGGGCTGGGGATTGCAACCTTTTTGGAGTGGACCAGCGGCAACGCGTTTGAAGAGCGCGTGACCATCGCCGTCAAGCCCGAAGGCATCATTGAAGTTTTCTCAGCCGTGCAAGCTATGGGCCAAGGCATTGCGACGAGTTTGGCGCAACTGGTGGTGGACAGTTTTGGCGTACCTATCGACAAGGTGCGCATTGTGCTGGGCGACACAGATCGTGGCGCAGGCTTCGGCAGCGCCGGTTCACGCTCCATTTTCGCGGGTGGCTCGGCAGTGCGGGTGGGCTCCGAGCGCACGATTGATGCGGCCAAAAAACTGGCTGCCAAAGAAATGGAAGTGGCGGCTGAGGACATCAGCTACAGCAACGCCGAATTCAAGGTCAACGGTACCGATTTGAAGATGGATTTGTTCACACTGGCTGCACGCCAAAGCGACCAGCAAATCTACATGGAGTCCACCAGCAGCGTGGCCGGCCCAACCTGGCCCAATGGCTGCCATGTCTGCGAGATTGAGCTGAATGCGCAGACCGGCCATATTGATGTCGTCTCCTACGCCTCGATGAACGACGTGGGCAATGTGATCAACCCGATGATCGTGCGCGGCCAATTGGACGGTGGCGCGGTGCAGGGCCTGGGCCAGGCGCTGTGCGAGCATCTGCAATACGACCGAGAGACGGGCCAGCTTGTCACCAGCAGCCTGATGGATTACTGCGCGCCGCATTCAGACATCGTGCAAAGCTTCAAAAACGAAATGGACACCTCCACCCCCTGCAAAAACAACCTGCTGGGTGTGAAAGGCGTTGGCGAGCTGGGCACCATTGGCGCAACCCCCGCGCTGGTGAACGCAGTGGCCGATGCGTTGGCGCGCAATGGCATGGCCGCCAAAGCACCCCAACTGCAAATGCCGCTCTCGCCCTCGCGGATGTGGGAGCTGATGCAAGCTTGAACTGCCTGAATTAATTGGGGTAGATTCCAATTAAAAATGAAGGAAGCGCCTTACGCCTGGGTGGTAGTTTGGGCGACCTTCGTCAGCCTGGCCCTCATCTTCGGCGTGGCCTATTCTTTTGCGGCTTTCTTTGACTCCTTTGCGGCGGAATTTTCTGCCACGCGCGCCGATGTAGCCCTGGTTTTCGGGTTGACCGGGCTGATCTACTTTGCCTTTGGCGGCGTGGGTGGCATGCTTTCAGACCGGTTTGGCGCGCGCCTTATTTGCAGCTTGGGCATACTGTGCATTGCCACGGGCCTGCTGCTGACCAGCTTTGCGCAGTCGCTCAACGCCGTCTACCTTTTCTACAGCGTGGGTATTGGCGTGGGCATCGCGTTGGCTTACACGCCGTCGATTGGCAATGTGCAGCCGTGGTTCACCGCGCGGCGCGGACTGGCATCGGGCATTGCAAGCTCTGGCATTGGGTTGGGCACGCTACTGGTGCCGCTGTTGGCAACCCTGTTGATTGCGTCAATGGACTGGCGCATGGCGCTGCGCATGATGAGCGGCGCTCTGATTGTGGTGGGCTTGGGCTCAACGCTATTGCTTAAACGGGCGCAACTTGGGCCTCGCAACTCATCCACACCACTGCACGGCTTGACGCTGGCGCAAGCGCTCAAAGACAAACGGTTCTGGTGGTTTTACCTGTTCACGTTCACTGCCGCGCCCACCATGTTCATTCCGTTTGCTCATGTGTCCGCAGCCGCGCGTGACATCGGCATCAGCGAAGCCAACGCGGTGGGCCTGGTCGGCTTAATTGGCATCGGCAGCCTGGTGGGCCGCTTTGCCATCAGCGCGCTGGCTGACCGCCTGGGTCGCACCTTGACCTTGACGCTTATGCAAGTCTCCATGGCCGCCACCTACCTGCTGTGGATCGCCTCGGGCGGCTACCCAAGCCTCGCGGTGTTTGCGTTGTGGTTTGGCCTGAGTTACGGCGGCATCGTGTCGCTGATGCCTGCGATTTGCATGGACTTGTTTGGTGCGCGAGCGGTGGCCGGCATCATCGGCACGCTGTACACCGGTGCGGCGGTAGGTAACCTGCTGGGCCCCGTGGCAGCGGGCGCGGTGTTTGACCGGATGGGCAGTTACCACCCAGTGCTGTGGTTTTGCGTGGCACTGTCCGTGGTGTCGGTCTATGCGAGTACGCGGGTCAGGAATTGATCATGTCTGCAAGACATCAGACCAAATCCGACCCTTGCCGCGAACCCGCTGCCTCCAGGTGCATCAGCCGGATGTCGTCGGTGCAGGTAAAGCCCAGCAGATACGGCTGGCCCATGCAGTAGAAGCGGTACACGCGCAGTGCTGCCAGGTCGACAAAACACGGCTCCAAGGCCAGTGGGTCTTGCGCAATGACGTCGATCGCGGCGTAAACATCGTCAAGCCCAGGCGCGCTCAGCCGCTTCATTTGCCGAGCGAAACGGCGGGTTTGCAAAATTGAGCGGCTCACGTCTGCGACTCCCGTGGGGTTAGGCGCACCGCCTGGTTGCGCGGCTCAGACAACGCGGCCAGCGACTCGGCAACGAAGGTCACGGGCAAATCCGGGTTGTCCAGCGCGGCGCGGCCAATACGTGCCCAGTACTCGATTTGTCCGGCGATGGTGCGGTGATCGACGACGGCATCGAGCTTCGCCTGCTCGTAAAGCACGGTGCTGACCCGAATTGAAATGCTTGGGTTGGTGCTGGAAATAAGACTAGGTTTGGTTGCCATGTAAATTTTCTCCTTGTTACTACAATTGTAGTCAAATTTAACCTATTTTGACCCGAACAGGCCCTGAAACCTCAATTTTACCGAAATAGTAAACAAAAAAAGCTTCCAGCTCCCGTATTAATTGCACAATAAGCTATTATTTATATAGCATATAAACAATCCCTCACGAGATCGACTCGATTCGTCGGGATTGCTCGTAAGCGATGCCAAACCGATTCGCCAGAAAGTCTGGCAAGGCCACCTCCTCCTGACGAATGAAGCCGTGCTTGGGCAGCCTGCCTTCACGAAACAGATCGACCACCGCACAAATGCCGGCGGCAGTCGCGATCTGAATGGCCGACAGGGGTGCATCAACGCGGCTGGCGCGCTGGGCAAAAATCTTGCGCGCAAAAACCTCCTGCAAATAGGCCCCACGGCGCATGCCGCTGACGGTGACGAACACCAGCACCACGTCCTGCATCGTGGTCGGCACCGCCTTGCGCATGATGTTTTTAAGTGCTTCCTGATCCCCCGACAAACGCAGATCCGTCAGCAAAAACTGCATCAGCTTCCGGTGGCCGGGATAGCGCACGCTTTTGTAATCAAGGCTGCGCACTTTGCCGTTGAGCGTCTCGCACAGCGTGCCCAGCCCGCCCGACGTGTTAAAGGCCTCGTACTCCACGCCATCCAGCGAGACATGCTCCAGCCCTTCGAGCGGCAGCATGGCGGTCACAACGCCTTCATGAATCGCCTCGCACGGGTGGCAATACTCGTTG
>JANOTE010000061.1:0-3508 GCA_031416195.1 Rhodoferax sp. | reverse complement strand
GTGGAAGCGTCTGGGGGGGCTGTGGTCTGGGTGTGGCTCTTTGTAATTGACTAAAAATTAGCAAACAAAAACGAACACACATGCCAAAAAAAAACCGCCGAGGACTTCGGCGGTTTCTGGAGATTCAGGGGCTTTTACGGGCCACACTCAATACTCTCTACCGCCTGACGCGCTTGAGAACCAAAAGTGGCTAAAATAAAAAACCGCAAAACTCATGACTCGAAATGTAGCATAGTGTTTAAGCGCCACGCCCCAACAAGTCACACCACGTCACGCTATTTGATGCGTTATTTCAGATTGCACTCGTTGCGCAACAGCGCCAACGCGTCGCTGAGCTGGTAGTCAAAATCACTTTGCAAGGTGGCCAGGCCATCGTCCATAAAGCTCTGCCACAGCTTTTCGTAGTCGACCTGATGCTCTGCCGGGGCGTGATCGCGGATGAAGTCGCTGGCAATTTGTGGCTTGAATGCCTTAGTTTTGCGAATTTTGCGCACAAGCGTGCTGGCGGCTTTTTCAGTTAACAGGGTCTTGGCTGGACCACCTGCTGCCAACGTCAAAAACAGGGTGAGCAAGGAGCCTTCGTCCTCTTGCCCATCGGTCGCCTTGCGCCACGCTGCTGAAACGCTGCGGTCAAATTGGTCAATCTCCGCCAGTGAATCTTCAACCCAAAAATAGCGACCAACGAACGCAGGCGTTTGCTGAAACAGCTTTCTTGCGGGCAGCCCCGTGTCGTTCAATTTGGGCCAATCGGCGATAACGGACTGCCGCACAGATGCCACCACCGTTTGCAGCGCCTTAGGCAGCTGGGCGGGCATCGTTACGTCGAAAGGTTTTTTGCGCAGCATCTCAATCAGCTTTTCAAACGCCAGCCAGCTGGGCATCTTGCTGATCTTCAAGCTCTTGGCACTCAAGACCAGCAACGAGGTGCGGATCACCGCCTCACCGTCACAGCCGGCCTCCTGCAATTCAGGCTCATCCAGGCCAAGCTCATCCGCCAGCCAAACAGCCGCCTCCAATACCGCCTCTGCCTGGCTTCGTTGGGCCAGCTCTATCTGGTATTCGGCCAAGGTTTTGAGCGTCCACTTGGCCAACAGCGGGATGTGCTCATCGGCAAAGCCAGTGTTCTCGTTCATGCCAAAGTGGCTGTTGGACGGCATGGCGATCAGCGCTTTAAGCATGTCGGAGCCGCCCTTAGAGCGCGACAGAAAGGAGTGGTCGCGCAGCGACTCTGCCGCCCGCTTCAAGCTGCCCTGGCAACTGCTTTCGAGGTACAGACTTACCAAATTCACCATGCGTTCGCGGGCGCGCTCCAGCTCAGGGCGCAGGAACTCGCTGCCAAAGTAACGGGCGATTTGCACGATGCCCTTGGGTGCGTCGGCAGCTATTCGATCGAGCTGGGTCGCATCAAGAATCTTGTTTTGAACGCCGAATTGCAACGCTTTTTCAAAAAAGGGGCGCGCGTCAAAAACCGCAACTGCGGCAACGGCAGCGGGTGGGCCAGAATCCAACGGCTCTCGTGCAGTTGCCATTCAGATGGCGGATTCGTCGTCAGACTCAAGCTTGGCGGGCGTCGCTTTGCCCCGGTCGGTATCGCTGGTTTCAAACTTGCCATCATCGACCTCACCGTTTTTACCGAGTGCGCCACCCGCTTCATCTTCCTCATCCACGCCCAAGTCATGCGCACGGGCTTTGGCGCGCAGCACGAGCAGGGTTTCCATGAACAGATCGGGGCACTCGTAGCGCAATATCCAGGCGAGTTGCATCCAGTCTTGATCCGCGCATTCATCCTGCTCAATGCGCGGCTTCACATAAGCGCTGGAGAGCAAAGCCGTCTCGCTGAGCATCTCGCCATCGTCTTCAGCAGCGTCAAAGGTACCGGTGCGGGCGAAGGCTTCGATGCGGCTCCATTTTTCTGAAAAGTAATCCGCCAACGCTTCGCTGCCGCCTTCCAGATCACCAATGGCTTCCAAAAACTCGCGTGGATCTGCGCCGTCGCGAAAAATGATGGAATTCACCATGCCCCGCAAGTGGGTGCGGGTGAGGTCTTTGTACTGCTTCTCCATCACCACGGCGCGCGCAAACTGCTGGGGCGACACCAGCAGGTTAATCACCGATTCTTTGGAGTTGTCGTATTCGCGCATCACCGCCAAAATGTCTTTGGGCGGTAACTGCTCCAGCACCACCATGAGGGCACGGTCGCCTTCGGCATCGGCCAGCTCCACCAGAGCCGATTCCGCCCCGACGATATCGCCAGCGGCAATCAGGCTTTGAGTTTTTGCGATGAGTGCGAGTTGATTGGTCATGGTGTGCTCAGGGACTTAGTCTGTACGATCAAAGCCTTGTTCCGCGAGCCAATCCGCTGCCGCTTCTTCGCGGACTTTGACATCTTGCGCATCGTCGGAATCAAGAACACTGCGCTCGGCGTCTTCAGGCGTTGCGTCGTCGGCGTTGTCGGAATCTTGGTCTTCCTCATCGTCATCGGTTGCCTGCTGGCGACCATCCGGCTTGTTGTACATGTATTCGAGCGCAGCGGCCACGGTCAAAAACCAGTCGCCAGCAGGCTCCTTCAACACAATTTTGCTTAACTCTTGCGACCACTTCGGCAGGTGGACGGCATCTTTCAAGCTAACCCAGGCCGGCAACTGATCGGATTCCAGCGTTAACAGGCCGTCCAGGACGGAGGGTTGTTTGAACTCAAAACCCTGGTGAAACACAATCGTCACCATTTCAGGGCTGATCTGCATCATCTGCAAGAGGAAGCCCAGCTCTTTGCGCCGCTCTTTAAGGCGACGTTGCAAAACGTCTTGCCCCTCAGAATCAAATGCCATATCGTTGATTTCGGCTTGGTACGCTGAGCGCAGTTGCTGGAAAAACGGGGAGATGCTCATAGAGTTGGAAATTGTGGCAAAAGCCATCAAATCAAGCGGTTGAAGTAAGCTAGCCAAATCTCGCGCGCCGTGTCGATGGGGCTGTCCAGCAAGTTTTTGCGGCGGTTGTTGTCGTAGGCCTGGCGGCGGGCATCGTCCGACAACACTTCATAAGCCTCCTGGACTGCCCGAAATCGGGCTGGCGCATCGGGCGACGTGTTTTTGTCAGGGTGATGCAGGGAAGCCTGCTGGCGAAACGCCTTCTTGATATCTGCCAATGTTGCGCTGGGGCGCACGCCAAGGGCTGTGTAATGGTCAGTCATTCAGCGGTTACTTAAAACAGCGCGCTGTCAACGCTAGAGCAGCTTGAACATTTCATCAGCTGCTCGAATCGTCTCGGCAATGTCTGCATCAGAGTGGGCGGCGCTGACAAAGCCTGCTTCATACAACGCCGGTGCAATATAGACACCGCGTTCCAGTAAGCCATGAAACAGGCGGTTGAAGCGCGGGCCGTCAGTGGTCATCACCGCCGTGTAGTTTTGCGGCAGCTGGGCCATCAGGAAAAACCCAAACATTCCCCCTTCGGAGTCGACGCAAAACGGCACACCAGCCCGATTGGCAGCAGCTTGCAACCCACTGAC
>JANOTE010000060.1:0-3752 GCA_031416195.1 Rhodoferax sp. | reverse complement strand
CACCGCGCGCTCGTCGTCGCTGAGTTGGGTGTCGAGCAGAAAAGGGTCTTGCCAGTTGAAGGCGGCGTGGGCCATGGGGAGCTTTCGAAAAAATGGATTTCAGAGGGTTCGGCGAGTTCAGTAGCGCTGGGCTCAGCAACAGGATCGTACACGTTACCATTGATGCGAGCCCCTCACCAACTCGCCGGATCATCTCCCTGCAAAACGACACTACTTACCGACAAACTGGCCGTCGACACGGCGCTGGCAGTGGACAACACCGCAGCAGAGTTTGATGCGTTCATCAAAGTCGAGCAGGCCCGCTGGAAGCCGGTGATCGCGCTCAGCGTGCTCGAACAATTCTTTGGCATATTGCACCACTTGGATCGGTGCCGTGCCCAACTCGCTGGAACGCACTTCCACGTTGGCAGTATGCAAACGATAGGCGGCGCGGATCTCGCAGAAGTAGTTTGGCTCGGTCTTGCTGTTTTTGCTGGCGTTCTTGGGGAGAATTGTCGCGCCCATCAGTGCTTACCGCCCAGCGTGCCGCTCAGCAAGGGCACTGCGCCATAGCGCCCGATGAGGTACCCGCGTTCACGCTCTTCGTTCTTGCGGGGGGCTGAATTCGCACAGGCTGACCAAGGAGGAAGCTTGGTCGCTCCCTTTTTCGACGAACCAGATTTGATCGCGCTCGTTTCACAGGGCAATCGCAGGAATAAATCGTGGTAACTCAAGGGACACGACGTGTTCAACCACCTCGCAATAATTGCGGCTACAGCCCTCGTTCAGCCCATTCCCTCAATCGAAGCCCCCATGACAAACCACGCCAACCGCGTCCTCGCCCATACCGGCGCCCAATACCCCATCGTCCAAGCTCCCATGGGCTGGATCGCCCGCACCCAGCTTGCCAGCGCCGTCTCGCGCGCGGGCGGATTGGGCATTATTGAAACTTCTTCGGGCGAAACCGAGAACTGCCAGCGCGAAATCACCCAGATGAGCGCACTCAAGCTGCCGTTCGGCGTCAACTTGCCGATCCGCTTTTTGAAAGACGACGCGATGCTGAAATTCGTCTGCGCCTCGGGCGTCAAGTTTGTGACCACCTCGGCGGGAAGTCCGGCGAAGTTCATCGCACCGTTGAAAGATGCCGGCATCACTGTCTACCACGCGGTGCCTACGGTGGACGCGGCGATGAAATGCGTGGACGCGGGCATTGACGGCTTGGTGGTGGAAGGCGCTGAAGGCGGCGGCTTCAAGAACCCGGAAGAAGTCTCCACCCTGGTGTTGTTACAGGCGATCCGCGCCCGCACCGATGTGCCGATGATTGCGGCCGGTGGCATTTGCGACGGGCGTGGCATGGCGGCGGCATTTGCACTCGGTGCCGAGGGCATCCAGATGGGCACGCGCTTTGTGAGCTGCGCCGAGAGCCCGGTTCACATCAATTACAAGATGGCCATCGTCAATGCCAAAGAGACCGGAACTTTCATTTTGAACAAGAAGTCCACCCCTTGCATCCGCGCGTTGAAGTCAGCGCGCACCCAGGCGATTTATGACGAAGGCGTGATGTCGTTTGAATCGATGAAGGGCATTCAAAGCGTCTATTTCGAAGGCGACATGGAAGCCGCTCCCGCTCTCGCAGGCCAGACGGTGGGGCTGATCGACAGCGTCAAGACCGCGCAGCACATCATTGACGACACGGTGGCGGAGTTTTTTGCGATTTCTTCGCGGATGGGCGAGTTGGCGCGGACGCAGCGCTTTTGAGGAATCGATTCGTCAGCGTTACGATTGCTATTATATAAATAGCTATCAACGCATAATATTCGGGAGCCATAGGCGTATTATATTCATGATTTCGTCATTTTTACCAGTTTTATCCAAAAAATGAACTCTCAGGTTAACTATTTGACCGGCTCTGTTCAATCAGCAAATAATGGCTCCAGCCTTCAGCTTCGCTTGCCTATCTCAAGAATAAAAGCGGTTGCAATGCGTATGGATTTATGGTATTCTGTATACAGAGTACACAAATGCCTTCCCAACTCATCCAAATCGAATCCTCGCCCGACCTGGTCGACCAGGTCTACCGTAGCTTGCTGGATGCCATCAGCGATGGCACTTTGGCATCGGGCGCGCGCATTGGCCAGGAGGAGATTGCCGCCCAACTGGCGGTGTCGCGCCAGCCGGTGCTGCAAGCATTGCGGCTCTTGAAGAAAGACGGCTTCGTACTGGACGCGCCGGGGCGTGGCGTGCTGGTAGCACCGCTTGACGTGGATCGGCTGGCGCAGATTTACCTGGTGCGCAGTGCGCTGGATGCCTTGGCTGCGGGCCTGGCTGCGCGAGCGCATGCGCAAGTGGACGTGCGCTTGATCAGCCAGGGGCGCGCCGCCGCGCGGGGCAACAACGTCAAAGCCATGATGGCCGCTGACGAAGCCTTCCACACCGCCATTTACGCCGCATCCGGCAACCCGCTGATTGCCCCAAGCGCGCAGTTGCACTGGCAACACATTCGCCGCGCAATGGGAGCCGTGTTGCAAGTGTCAACCATGCGCGAGTCGATCTGGGATGAGCACGAATCCATTGCCAAAGCCATCTCGCACGGCGACGAAGACACGGCTGTGATGCTGATGCGCCAACACGGCATCGATGCGGCCCAAAACCTCGCCACACTGCTCACCGATGCCCTACTGACCCAAACCCAACCAACCCATTCCCTTTCTAAAACCCGAGGAGACAAATCATGAACTTAACCACTGAACAACGCACCCAGTTCGAGCGCGACGGCTACCTTTTTTTTCCTGGTCACTTCACCACGGCCGAGACGCAAAAGCTGGTTGAAGCCGTACCCGCGCTTTATGAGCGGCGCGAGGATGTCAACGTACGCGAAAAAGGCAGAGAGGCGGTGCGCACCAACTTTGCCGCGCACATGTACAGCGAGCCCTTCGCGCGCTTGGCGCGCCACCCGCGCATGATTGAGCCGGTAGAGGAACTGCTCGGCGAAAAACTCTACATGCACCAGTTCAAGATCAACGGCAAGATGGCGTTTGAAGGCGATGTGTGGCAGTGGCATCAGGACTACGGCACCTGGCTCAACGACGACATGATGCCGACCGAGCGCGCCATGAACATCGCCATTTTTCTGGACGACGTGAACGAGCACAACGGCCCGCTGATGTTCATCCCCGGCAGCCACAAAAAAGGTGTGGTCGATGCCAAGCATGACCTCACCACCACCAGTTACCCGCTTTGGACGGTTGATAACGATTTGATTCGCCAACTGGTGCAGCGCGCGGGTGGCAAGCAAGGTGGCATCGTCAGCCCCAAAGGACCAGCGGGCTCGATGATCTTGTTTCACTCGTGTCTGGTGCATGCCTCTGGGTCAAACCTGTCGCCGTTCAACCGGGTGGCGGTTTACTTGAGCCTGTGCGCGGTCAGCAACCACATCCGCCGCCACAAGCGCCCCGAGTACATCGCACACCGCGACTTCACGCCAATCACCTGCTTGCCGGATGATTGCTTGGTGAAAGACTATCCGGTTGACCTGCCGTGGAAAAACGGCGTGCCCGCCACGGCGATGCAAACCTCGATGGAGCCCATTGAGTCAATTGCGCCGATGAAGAAGGCTGCTTGATGAACCTGTATTCCAAACTCCAGCAACGCGCAGCCGACAACAAGCCGGTGCGCATCGGCCTCATCGGCGCCGGCAAATTCGGCTCGATGTACCTTGCGCAGATCCCCAGAACGCCCGGCGTGCATCTGGTGGCCATTGCCGACCTGTCACC
>JANOTE010000059.1:0-4773 GCA_031416195.1 Rhodoferax sp. | reverse complement strand
ATGACCGCCAGCAAAAACAGAATCGTCAACTCAAAGTTGTACGTATTGGGCGAAATGTACTCTTCAGAATAGGTATACAGCGCCCCTGCCAAACCAGCCAGCGCAGCGCTGACCACAAAGGCATACACCTTGTAGCGGTAGACGGAGACGCCCATGCAATCACATGCTACGGGGCTGTCACGCAACGCTTCAAACGCGCGACCCAGGTGCGATTTCAAAATGCGGTGCACAACAACCAAGGCCAGCACCATCAACACTGCCACCACGTAAAAATACTCAACCTCACTAAGCCTGTGGCCAAACAAACTGGGCTTGGGCACCTTGATGCCAATCGGACCCTCCGTCAAAAACGTCATCTCATTGATGAGAATCTGAATAATGGTGCCAAAGGCCAAAGTGACCATCGCCAAATAGGGGCCTGTCACCCGCAAAGCCGGCAGGGCCAAAACCGCGCCGAAAGCTGCCGTCACGCCAATTGCCGCGGGTACCGCCAGAAAAAACGGCACACCGAGTTTGAAAAAAAGTGCACCAGCGGTGTAGGAGCCCACGCCAAACAGGCCTGCGTGTCCGAGCGACACCTGGCCGGTGTAACCCACCACGATGTCCAGGCCAAACAGCAAGATCGCGTAGATCAAGATGGTTTCAACCAAGTGAATGTAATAGGGGTTGGGCACCAGTATCGGGAACAGTCCCAGTGCCACCAAGCCCGCTACCATCAAGAAAATGGATTTGCTTTTCATTTTTACCTGCCGACTATGTGCGTGTTGTTTTTATCAAACTTTTTTGATAGCCGTCTTGCCAAACAATCCGGCTGGTTTCACCGCTAACACCAGTAACAAAAGTACCAGCCCCGGCACATCCTTGTAACCGGTAGAGATGTAGTAACCGGTTGTGGTTTCGGCAATCCCGAGAATCAGGCCGCCCACAATCACGCCCACGCCCGATGTCAACCCACCAATGATGGCTACGGCAAACGCCTTGAGGCCCAGCACCGACCCCATGGTCGCACCGGTCAAGGTGAGCGGCGCCACCAGCACGCCAGCAACCGCCGCCGTCACGGATGACAGCGCATAGGAGAACGTGATCACCGCGCCGGTGTTGATGCCCATCAAGGATGCGGCGTCGCGGTCGTTGGACGTGGCCACCACCGCTTTGCCGTAGATCGACTTGCGGTTGAAAATCTCAACCATGGCCATCATGGCCAACGCACCAACCACCACCACGATTTCCATGGGCAGCACGTTGGCACCAAAAAGTTTGATGGGCGCTTCGGGCAGCGGTGAAGGGAACTTCAAATCGTCCTTGCCCCAAATGTTTTCAGCGACGTTCTTGAAAATGATGGCCAGCGCAATGGTGGACATGATCCAGCCAAATTCGCTCTTGATCTTAATAGCTGGGCGCACGCCAATCCACTCCACCACGGCACCCTGAAGAGCGCCGAAGACCACAACCACGGGAATCATCACCCAAAAATTGAGGTAAGGCCCACCATGAATCGTGCCCACCAAGGACAAGCCTACCAGCGCGCCAAGCATCAGTGATTCGCCCTGGCCGAAATTCAGCGTACCCGAGGTTGCAAAGGTCAACTGGTAACCAAAAGCGATCACGCCGTAAATCATGCCGAGCGCAATTCCGCTGTAGATCAACTGAAGGAAAATTTGCATGTCACACCTCGATTCAAAACGGGGGAATTTGTGGCTTTGGGGCCACAGTAAGTCAGACGTTAAAAAAGCCGACGCGTGCCGGCTTCTTCAAAAAATCTGACGTATGCATCTCTTATTTTTTGGCAGCTTTGGTGCGAACTTCGCTGCCCTTTTTCTTGTCTTCTTCGTAAGCGTAGAGCACTTTGCCGTCCTGTACTTTACCGATCACTGGCATGTTGACCGTGATGGCCTCGTGGTCTGTCTTGGAGAATGGGCGGTCATACGTGGTCACCACGCCTTCAACCGGCGCTTTCAAGTCTTCAAGCGCAGCGAGCACTTTGGGGCCCTCGGTCGTGCCTGCCTGTTTGATGGCAGCGGCCAGCAAATAGACCGAGTCGTAACCTTGAGCGGCTGAGACCGGCGACGGAATTCGCGTTACCTTGTAGGCTTTTTGATAGGCCTCGATGAAGCTCTTGCGCTTGGGCGTGTTGGGCTCCTGAATGAAGGTTTGCGGCATGATGGCGCCGTCGGCATTAGCACCTGCGTTGTCGATGAAGTTGGCCATCGACAGCGTCCATGAGCCCATCATCGGAACCTTCCAGCCAAGCTTGATCATGCCGTTGGCAATCTGCGCCAGCTCTGGGCCAATACCGTAGGTGATGACCACCTCAGCACCCGCTTCTTTGGACTTGAGCAACTGCGGCGTCATGTCCACGTCTTTAATGTTGTATTTTTCAATAGCCACGGCGGTGATGCCTCTGGCCTTGAGCGCCTTTTCCAAGTCTTCGCGACCCAGCTGGCCGTAGTTGGTCGAGTCCGCCAAAATCGCCACCTTGGTCAGCTTCTTGCGGCCAATGAGTTCCTCCACAATCATGGCTGACTGGATCGTGTCGTTGGCGGAGTTGCGGAAAACGTAGTTTTCGGGCTGGTCCGCAAACTGCTTGGTGATGGCCGTGGCGGTTGCCACGTTGTTCATCACCGGAATCTTGGCTTCCTGGTAGAAGCGCTGTGATGCCAGGGCCACACCGGAGTTGATGTAGCCCACGGTGGCGACAACTTTTTCCTTGTTGATCAGCTCTTGCGCGATTTGCACGCCGCGCTCGTTCTTGGCTTCGTCGTCGCGCTCGATCATCTCGACCTTGCGACCCAACAAGCCACCTTTGGCGTTGATCTCGGTCACGGCCAGTTTGGCACCATCTCGCATCGACACACCCATGGGACTGGAGCCCCCCGTGAGTGGGCCTTGCAAGCCGATTTTGATGTTGTCCGCTGCATAGCTTACGGCGGCACCAGCAAGGGCGATTGAACCTATTGCGAAATGACGGATGAAATGACGCTTGAATGGCATGAGTGTCTCCAGGTTTTGAATGGGGTCGGCTTTAAGCCGTCGACTGACTGTCTTTGATTATTGCAGTGCAGCATGTCCTCCGACTAAGTAAAAACCACGAGAGAGGTAGCACTTTATTCACAAGTGTTTTGCTATTTTTACGCGGAATACGCAGTAGCGGGCTACAGCTTGGAGGCAGCCATTCGCGCTGTTGACATTGGAAACCTCTTCGCAGCCCACATGCCGACGACCATGGCGACAAAAAAGAACAGCACATCAAGGCCACCCGTTAGAACTGACGCAAACGCCGGACCTGGGCAATACCCCGCCAAACCCCAGCCGATGCCAAACAGTGCGCCACCGACCAACAGGTTACGGTCAACGTCGGTGCGCGTAGGCAAGTGAAATTTGTCGTCAAACAGCGGCTTGACGCGCTGCGGCGTGATCCAGAACGCGAGCAGCGTGACCATCAGCGCACCGCCCATGACAAATGCCAGGCTGGGGTCCCAGTAACCCGCTTGCGCAGTGCTGGAGATGCCCTTGCTTAAGGCCCCGATGTCCAGAAAGGCCAGCACCTTGGCCGGCTGGGTCATGCCGCCGAGCACCAGGCCCACAGCAAACAGGCCGCCCGACAGCATGGCCCAGAAAAGTTGTTTTGATCTCATGGAAAAGCTCCTGATAGAAAGGGGTGGTGGTTGAGTCAGGCAAACAGGGCGTTGGCTGCGGCGACCGTCGCCATTCCCAAACCCATGAAGACCAAGGTTGCGGCGAGTGATCGGCCGGAGCGCCGACCCAAACCGCAGACGCCGTGGCCGCTGGTGCAGCCTGAGCCCGTCACGGTGCCGTAGCCCACCAGCAGCCCGGCTGCCAGCAGCAGCAAGATCGGGCGGGGTGCAGCCTGCGGCTGGCTCGTGGCCCACGCCATAGCCGCGCCAGCGAGCACCAAGCCCAGCACAAAGGCCCAGCGCCAGGCACGATCCGGGCGCGGCACCGCGTGCGGCACCATCAGCCCGCCGGTGATGCCACTGATACCCGCGACACGGCCCAAGGTAAAAAGGAGCAACCAGCTTGCTAGGCCAATCAGGATGCCACCAATCAATGACAGAAGGAAGGGATGCATTGCGAGCTTTCTTGAAAATTTTAGATATTTGAATTATACTCTACCCAGTATTTTATTCAAAGCGGTGAAAACATGGCAAAACTGCACGACGAGACGAAAAAGAAAGCCCTGCGCGCGCGCTTGGCCCGGGTAGAGGGCCAGCTGCGCGGCGTGCAGCGGCTGATTGACCTGGATGCCGATTGCGAAGAGGTTGCGCAGCAGTTGTCAGCGGCGCGCAAAGCGCTGGACAAAGCGTTTTTCAACATGGTCGGCTGCGTGATTGAGCAGGGCGACTTCCCTGCAAGCCGGGTGGCCGCGCTGTTGTCCAAATTCGCTTGATGCCCAAACCCAAGAAAGACACCATGAACCCGATCCAACTCTTCGACGCTGCTTCATCCACCTACACCTACCTGCTGTATGACGAAGACACGCGTGACGCGCTGATCATCGACCCGGTGGACGCGCAGTTGGAGCGTGACTTGGGCGTGCTGCGGGAACATCGCTTGAAGCTGGTCTGGACGGTTGAAACCCACGCCCATGCGGACCACATCACCAGTGCCGGATCGTTGGCCGAGCACGCGGGTGCCAAAACCGCTGCGCCCGATGGTTGCGGAATCACGACTGCCGCCGTTCAGCTCAAAGACGGGGATACGCTGCGTTTTGGCAACGAAGAGATTCACGCCATCCACACGCCAGGCCACACA
>JANOTE010000058.1:0-4221 GCA_031416195.1 Rhodoferax sp. | reverse complement strand
CAGCGGCGAGTGAAAGGAGCTTTGTGAAATTGCCACATCAATGCCATGCGGACGTAGAAACCGCACCAACTCCCAAACCCGGACAGGGTAGCCAAGCACCTTGTTTGCGAATTGCTTGCCATAGTGGCGACCGACAATCGTGTACGGCAATTTGTGCAAATCCAACAAGTCAACTGTATTGGCTAATGGCCGGCAAGTGATGATGATCTCATGCTCCAACTGCAATTCACGGATCATCGCCGCGAACATATTGATGTGCGGTGAGTTGGACAGATCAAACCATATTTTCATAGATCAAACCTCAAAATCTAATTTCCACAAAACTTATTTGTAATTTGGAAGATTTTCATAAATCTCCCTGAGTCGTCGCTCAACGATCTCAGCCGCATAGTTCTCGCGAACGTGAACAGCGGCACTTTGGCCCATTTGCAGCCGCAGTGCAGCATCGCCAAGCAGAACCATCAACGAACTTGCCAATTCTTTGGCCTGGTTGACGGGCACCACAACCCCCCCACCTGAAGCAGCCAATAAACCAGACACCGCGCCGACCGGCGTGCCGATGCAAGGCATGCCAAAGGCCATTGCTTCAAGCATGCCAACGGGCAGGCCTTCATGATGAGATGGCAGCGCAAAAACCCAGCATGTCGCCAACAAGTCTTGCTTCGATTGACCGGAGATCCAACCCAATACCTTTACTGATGACTCAATCGACAATTCCAGAGTCTGCTGTCGAACGCTCTCAAAATCACCCTCCCCGCCCAAAAACAATGTTGCATCCGGAAAAACCTTCAATACATCAGCAAAGGCAAACAATAATTCTGGAACGCCCTTGACCGCCTCAAGTCGACCGAGAAATAGAATCGATGGCGCCGCAGAACGCCGCGGGGCGGCTGCAGTTGACGGCAATTGCACCGGGTTCGGCACCACCACTGCGCGCGCGCGCGGTGCAATCTTCTGCAGCCATTGCGCCCATTCCGGCGACAACACGACCACTCGGTCGGCGGCAAGCAACAGCTTGATCGCCAAATATTTTGCGAGCCAATTAGACCTTGCCAAAAACGCCGGCATGTCACCAGAATGAAGATGCAGGACGTACGGCACCCGATACAAGCGGGCAGCCATGCAGAACATTGCCTTGCGCCAGAAACTGGCGTTTGTTGCCGAGTGGGCGTGCAGTGCGCGAACATTGCCACGCCGGAGATGGCGCAGAACCGTCACCATGGCAGACACTGCAACGCCAATCTTGTGGAACGGTGACCCGTGCTCAAAAGTGGCCAAATATAATATATTAAGTCTTTCCAGAATACCGAATCTGGCATACTCCGCACAAACTGAAGCGACACCACCGTGAGCAGTGAATGACGGCCCGACCATTAAGATTATCGGGTTCCCATCTATTTTTGTCATACTATAAAATCAAACATGAAATATTACCTCGCAACGATAGCGGCGGCGTCTCTCTTGATCGTTTCTGCGCCAGCCGCAGCAAGTCAAAAAAAACCGACCGGTGCGCCTGCTGGGGCGGTTGCAGAGCTTGTACCATTAACCCGGTGGATCGAGTCAACCCCATTGCAGACGTTGCTACCACCAAACCTGCGCGCGACGCTGCGGCCGCAAGACCTGATCTCGTATGTTGCACCTGGAGTACTCTTTCCTGTTCGAAATATAGGTTTGCAGTGCCAAGGCGTTAATGCAACGCTGGCCGATGTGCCCCAGCGCATGGCGACTGCAAACACAGGCGCTGGCACTGTTGAGACGCGGTTTGGCGAAGTCGATCTTGACGGCGTGCGGGCCTTTCGATTGCAAATAAATGCGGTTGACGTGCTGCCCGACGGTGTATCGCCGCGTTGCGAACTGTTGGCCTATCCAATGCCTGGCAGCGCCTTGCCACAAGCGGAAACCTTCTGGCTGGCATTCTCGTTTTGGACGGATGACTGGTCGGGCACGCAGGACGAACAATTGATCGCGCAGATGCATATCCAAGAGCCGCGAAACACATTGCTCAATCCCTTTTTTTCCTTGGTTGTGCGAGGTAATGCGATGCGCCTGGAACTGCGTTACAACGAACGCACGGTCCCTGACAAAGCTTCGACCCAATTGGTAACTGCCGCGCGGTTGGCGATGCCGGCACGCCAATGGACCACGGCCGTGGTCCAGGCCCGAATTTCCACCCAAGCCAAACAGGCTCCCTTCCTGCGCATGTGGCTCAATGGTCGGTTGGTTGCCGACTACGAAGGGCCGCTGGGCTACGTGTTGCCGCCAGGCGGCTTCGCTTACCAGAAGGTGGGCATCTACCACTGGATTGCCGACAACCCCTGGGATCTCAAGGTACCTGTCCGGGCTTTGCTGTTGGGCGCCATGATCACCGTGCAAGACCCTAGCGCGCGCTACACGCAGGAGTTGCTGCGGGCCATGATCGCGATCACCGGGGTGCGCTGATCGCGCTGTCCGCAACCAGGGCAAGCGACACACTAGCTCGCACGCCGCTGCGCATAGATACGAATCATGTCGCGCGCATTCAGGTGAAGATATCTGTGGTTCAACCCAGCCCGTTGGCTGAATCCGGCAAATGTACGTTGAAGCCATTTGCTCTTCGACATGACGCCCACATTCCACAGCAACCGAGCCACTGTCATGGTGCGACCTACTCGTTCGACGCGGAGAAGATCAAAACCAACTTCGTCCAGCAACGCAGACAGCGTGCGTTCCGTATAAAAGTAGATGTGTCCGTCGCACGACAGGCTGCGTTCGCGCCTGCCCAGTAAACGGAAGGCCATCGAGTCATAGGTGGGCGTTTCGACCACGAACACACCCCCGGGCCTTAGCAGCCGCGCTACCACCCGCAAAGCGGCGGCGGGGTCATCCACGTGCTCGATCACGTGGAGCATCACAACAGCCGCCGCTGAGCCCGGCTCCAGCGTCACCGACTCCAGCGTGCCCTGGCGCACATCAATGTCAAATCGGCGGCGTGCGTACTCAACGCCGCGCCCATCCGGCTCGATCCCCAGTACAGCCCAGCCTGCACGACGAAAGTGCTCCAGCAGCAAACCTGAATACGCGCCCACTTCAATGAACTGGCCTCGGGCCGGCAACAAGGCAGTAAGCACCGGCTCAATCTCTAGATAATCCGGCAGCTTGTCGCGGCCGCGCCTTACCGCCGCACTGTCATCGTGCAATGGCTGGACATGATCAGGTGGTACCAAATAGGCCGACAGGTTGCTTGCCGCGAGGGGACTGGCAAACATCAAGCCGCAATCGTTGCACTGCACGATGCGATGTTTCTGCGCACGACCGGCGGAAAAAAGCTCGCCATGGTTGCTCGATCCGCAGTTGTTGCAACTTGCTGGCAAATAACTTGCAATGCTAGACGTGAGCGTTGACTCATACTGCATGGGGAGCCCCGTGTATTAAAGTGTTTGTGCCTATCTCATGCGCCGGGATCGGCGAGCGTGGGTCCACCAAGCGGGTGCCCAAACCAGTGATCGTACCCGCAGCCCAGTAATGCCAAAGAAACAAGTGCCACAGCGCCAAGTGCATGGATTTCTTGACAACCGCCATTGCTAGCACGGCCACCAGCCAGACTCCAGCCCAGGCCCACAGTGCGGCCACAGTGCCTAGCTGCCAACCAACGGCCAAGGCCGACAACAAAGCAGCAGCATGCATCACCGGTATGACAAGAATATGCGCCAGCTTGCGCGCCACCAGACCAAACCATGGCTGGCCGTATGCGCTGCGCAAGAAGGTGGCAGCCGACTTGGCGCGCCCGTTGGCCCAAAGCCGCGCCAGCATTTGCCGGTTGGTTTCGGCATGGCCTTCGTGCAGCACTGCTGTGTGAGGCAGGCGCATCAGCGTCCAACCCAGCGAGCGCAGCCTCGCCCCTAGCTCAGCTTCTTCATAGGCGGCCAGCGAGCGGTGCGCCAGATAACCCGCTTGCAACACGGACTCTCGGCGATAGAGGCCACCGCCACCGAGTTCGCTGACCTCGCGGGGCTTGACAAGCGCGGCAGCGGCACGCGCGCGCTGATGATCGGCCAGGGTATTCAAGCTGGTGTCGACCAGATTGCCACCGGCAGCAGCCACCTTTGGATGCGCACCCAGGTAGGCCAGCGCCTGCTGCAAAAAGCCGGGTTGCAGCAGCATGTCGGCGTCCAACACATAGATGAACTGCCCCCGCGAGTAGCGCCAACCCAGTTCAACCGCTGCGCCGCAGCCGCGATCTTC
>JANOTE010000057.1:0-4832 GCA_031416195.1 Rhodoferax sp. | reverse complement strand
ACCGAGTTGAGCGAAGGTTCCGGTGTAGGGCAGCATCAGGCCAACGCGAATTTTGGCGCTTTGTGCGCGGGCGAACTCGGGCAATAAAAGCGACGTAGATGCGGCACCGATCAGGGCGGCACTGCGGGTGAGAACCAGGCGTCGAGTGGACATGTTGATTTCTTTCAATAACGAATGTGAGAACTTTACGGCAAATGAGTGTTAGCGCGCGACGGCATTTACCCTAAAAAAGCTAAATCGGATAGATCATCGAATTCAAAATCAAGTCGCTGTCGAACACGCAGATGCGGCCTTTCAGCAGCCAGCCGTGGGCAGAATCAGGCACGCGCAACAGTTCGTCGATGTAGCGCCCTACGTTGTAGACGTGGGTTGTGTCATCCGGCTTGGTGCGAAATACGGCGTAGCTGGCGTGGGCTTTGACTATGTCTCCATCGTGTGATGTGACCACCGGCGCACCGACCACATGGCGCTGGTAGTAGGGCTCGTAGTACAGCGTTTCGCGGATACAGTAAACGCGATCCATAAGCATACCTTGGCTCTCGAACGCGATGGTGGCCAGCGGCAGCTTTTGATCGAAATTTTCGCGCGGCTGCACTTTGTAGATGCATTCTGGCGTGAAGAAAGTGGGCCAGTCATCCCACTGACCGCTGTCCAGCGTTTCGGCATAGGCTTGGTAGAACAGCAGCAGGCTGATGTAGTCATCCGCCGCCAGCTTTGGTCTCATATCCGTGCTCATACGCCCATCACCTTGCGCCAGTAAGCGTACATGCCGCGAATCAGGGTTTCGGTGACCATGTGATCTGTGTCTTCTGCAGTTTTGCCACCCAGTTCAGCAATCGTGGTTTTGTCGTTCGCTCGGTTGGCGGCGAAACTGTCCTGGCTGAACTCGATCACCTCGCCGTCATCGGCAGACACAAACCCGGCTGGGCCAAACAGATTGGCTTGGCGTAGTCGGCGCCGCTGCATCTCGGGCGTGTCGTCGGCAAAGCCGAAGTGCGTCCAGACGAAATCGAAACTGCTCACGCCATTGGGGATGATCTGGCGGGTTGAGAGTGAATTCACCTGCTGCTGGATGATCAAGCTGGGGAAAATCGTCGTCATCACGGCCGTGGGTTCGCCCCACCAGGGCTCATGTACCACGTCCAGAAAGCGGTCGTCGTTGAGCTTCATGGTGTCTTTGAAGCTGGTGACGCCACTCGTTGCTGCACCGGCTTGGCCTGCGTTGCCACGCGTGGAAATCATCGCCGCGTGGCGCTGTTTGGCATCCATCAGCAATTGCGCCTTGTTGTCCGAGCGCCAGAGCCCAAACGTGACGAACCAAGCGTGCAGCAGGCCGGGGTGGTAGGGGTCTTTGATGTTCTCCTGCATCAGCTTCCAGTTGCCCGGAATGCGCTGGCGGTTGTAGCCCAGCAAGGTGAGCTTGCGGCCATCAAACACGCGGTCGAAGTAGCGGCAAATGGTCGGGCCGAGGTACTCATCCAGCGCTGCGACGCTGGGGTCAAAACTGGCGAACACCGCACCACCCCGTGCCGCGACTTTGAGTTTTGTGAGGCCGTGTTCTTTCAAATCAAAGTCCGCAGGCATGCCGCCAATCGTGCGGCCATCCTGCTTCAAGCCCCGGCGGAACGGCACGCCCTGCAAGTCGCCTTTGAGGTTGTAGTTCCACTGGTGATATGGGCACACCAGCTCGGTTTTGTTGCCGCTGCGTTCGCGGCAAAACGCGACACCGCGATGCGCACAGCGGTTTTCGACGACGTTGATGCCGCCGTCTTTGTCTCGAATCATGATGACCGAGCGCTCGCCCACCTTGGTGCGCTTGAAGTCGCCGGTGTTGGGGATTTCGGCCTCCAGCCCGACGTAGCACCAATGCCCGCTGTAGAAAAATCGCTCCAGCTCCCTTTGGTAAACCGCCTCGTCGGTGTAGGCCCAAAACGGGATCCGGCTGCTGCCTTCAGAAGGCCATTGCGGCAATTGCTGGCGTTGAGGGGCCTGGGCGTTTTGCGCTGGCATGAAGACGGGAACCAGTGTCTCAATCATGGAGCAGCCTTTTACGTGAGTTGCAGTTGTCTCGAATTTTGCACGAATATTCAGACCAACATGACGACAGTAATTATATTAAATATATAGCATGTTGTGCATATAATACGGGAGCTAAAGGCTTAAAATATCAACAAAACAGCCCAAAGTGTCTATTTCCGAAATAAAGTTAACCTTGAGGTTAATTTTTTAACTACTGGGGTTATTTTTATCCAAAATCGCCGCCCAAACGCATCTGTCCACGCTCTGTAAGAAACCAGCGCACAGCGCCACCAAGTGGAGATACAGTTCGAGGTTGTACCAGCCACCGTACCCGTCACCGTACAAGCCCAACTCATCGCCCCACTATGAAAAACAAAAAAATTCTGATTCTCATCTTGCTGGTTGCGCTCATTGCGGTGTTCTTCATATTCAATCTGGGGCGCTTTTTTTCGCTGGATTTCATCAAGTCGCAGCAAAGCGGCTTTGCCAGTCTGTATGCTGAAAAACCTGCCTTGGTGATCCTGGGTTTCTTTGCCGCCTATGTGGCGGTCACGGCGCTGTCGTTGCCGGGTGCAGCGATCATGACGCTGGCAGCTGGTGCGATTTTCGGACTGGTGATTGGCACCGTGCTGGTATCGTTTGCGTCGTCCATCGGCGCCACGATGTCTTTTTTGGTGGCGCGGTTTGTTCTGGGCGAATCGGTTCAAAATAAGTTTGGCGCACGCCTGGCTGAGATCAACAAAGGGGTGGAGAAGGAGGGTGGCTTCTACCTGTTCACGCTTCGACTGGTGCCGTTGGTGCCGTTCTTCGTCATCAACCTCGCGATGGGTTTGACCAAGATGAAGACCTGGACGTTCTACTGGGTCAGCCAGTTGGGCATGTTCCTGGGCACCATCGTGTTCGTCAACGCGGGCACTCAGTTGGCCAAGATCGATTCACTCAAGGGCATTTTGTCGCCGGGGCTGATCGGCTCTTTCGTGCTGCTGGGAGTGTTTCCGCTGATTGCCAAAAAGATCGTCGACAGCTTCAAAGCCCGAAAGGTCTACGCCAAGTGGAATCACCTCAAACCCAAAACCTTCGACCGCAACTTGATTGTCATCGGCGCGGGCGCGGGCGGGCTGGTGACTGCTTTAATTGGTGCCGCGGTCAAAGCCAAAGTGACCCTGGTTGAAGCGCACAAAATGGGCGGGGACTGCCTGAATTTTGGCTGCGTGCCCAGCAAGGCGCTGATCAAAAGCGCCAAGTTGGCGAATCAGATGAAGCACGGGTCTAAATATGGGCTGACCGACACCACGGCCCAGTTCAGCTTCAAAGCGGTGATGCAGCGCATTCACCACGTGATTGCCGAAATCGCCCCACACGACAGCGTCGAGCGCTTTACTGGCCTGGGCGTTGACGTGCAGCTCGGCTACGCCAAAATCGTTAATCCCTGGACGGTTGAAATCGCCCTGAACGACGGCACGAAAAAAACGTTGACAACCCGCGCCATCGTCATCGCTGCAGGTGCGATGCCGTTTGTTCCGCCGCTGCCGGGTATCAATGATGTGGGCTACGTCACCAGCGACACGCTGTGGGATGAATTCTTGAAGCTCGATGCGATTCCAAAACGCATGGTGGTGCTCGGTGGTGGCCCGATTGGCTGCGAGCTGGCGCAGAGCTTCCAGCGGCTGGGTGCGCAAGTCACGCAGGTCGAGATGGCACCGCGCATCATGATTCGCGAGGACGTGGAGGTGTCTGAGCTGGCCAAGCAATCACTGATGGCCGATGGCGTGCAGGTTTTGACTGGCCACAAAGCGCTGCGCTGTGAAAAGTCAGGTGATGCGAAGGCCATCATCGTTGAAGCGGACGGAAAAGAAATCCGCATTGAATTCGACGCGCTGCTGTGTGCTGTGGGCCGCGTCGCTCGCCTCACTGGCTACGGGCTGGAGGAGATGGGCATTCCTACCAATCGCACCATCACCACCAATGAATTTCTGGAGACGATCTACCCGAATATTTACGCCGCTGGCGACGTGGCAGGGCCGTTCCAATTCACTCACACAGCGTCACATCAGGCCTGGTACACGGCGGTCAACCCGCTGTTTGGTACGTTCAAAAAATTCAAGGTCGATTACTCGGTGATTCCGTGGGCGACTTTCATCGACCCCGAGGTCGCCCGCGTGGGCTTGAACGAGCAGGAAGCCAAAGAGAAAAATATCCCCTACGAGATGGTGAAGTACGGTATTGACGATCTGGACCGCGCCATTGCCGACAGCGAAACGCAAGGGTTTGTGAAGGTGCTGACGGTGCCCGGCAAAGACAAGATTTTGGGGGTGACGATTGTGGGCACGCACGCCGGCGATCTGCTGGCCGAGTATGTGATGGCCATGCGCCATGGCCTGGGCATGAACAAGATTTTGGGAACCATCCACAACTACCCGACTCTAGCTGAGGCGAACAAATATGCGGCGGGCGAATGGAAGCGCGCACATCAGCCGAAAAAATTGCTCGAATGGGTCGAGAAATATCACACTTGGAAAAGAGGATGAGAGGATGAGAGGAAAGCTTATGAAAAATCACATCACAAACCGCAGAAACGCTATAAATATATTAGCTGTATTAGCAATATCTACGGGAGCCAGTGCGGTATTTGGTCAAGATTCTGGCAATTTCGACCACACCTACGCAAATTGGGAATCTCTGCTGAAAAAGCACGTCAAATGGCTGCCGGACAACAAGCAGTCCCGCGTGAATTACAAAGGTTTTGCCACTGACCGCGCAGAGCTGAAGAAGGTGCTGGACGGCATGAGCGCTGTATCCAAAGCTGACTTTGA
>JANOTE010000056.1:0-1615 GCA_031416195.1 Rhodoferax sp. | reverse complement strand
CCGGCGCTCGCGAAACGGGAGCAGATGCAATCGGATTGGGTGCAGGGGGCGTGAGTGCAGCGATCTTTGGTGAAGCCGAGTCCGGTGCAGTGGGGATGGCCAACGCCAAGGCCGGGTTTGACGTTGACGTTGAAGCTGAGGACGCGCCAAGCGCCTGAATTTCAAGCCCAGGTTGGACAAACCGATACCCTCGCCCCGCCACAGTGGCAATGGCAGCCGCCCCGAACAGCTTGCGCAGTGCCGAGATCTGCACCGTGAGGTTGTTTTCTTCCACCACCACCCCAGGCCACACCAGTGCCAGCAGTTCATCTTTGCCAAGTACGCGCTCGCGGTGTTCAAGCAGCACCAGCAGCAGATCAAAGGCGCGGGCTCCCAACCAAGCGGGCTGACCGTCTACCAACAGCAGTCGTTTGGCGGGTAACAGCTCGAATCGGTCAAAGCGGTAGGAATTGGCCAGGGAATGCTTTCAGTGATGACAGGAAGCCCGCGCGGTCGTGGCTCCTAGCTACGTCACACGCATTGCAGTCATGGCGGATTACATTGTTGCCCGAAAATCCGGCATTGTGCCAAAAAATAGCTACCTCAATTGAAGCTAAATCGCGCATGGCTTAGGGCTTCGCGCCCCAGCCCAATCCTGCCCTGATGGCGGGATTTTTTTTGTTCAAATGGAAGGCGCTTCAGAAAGACTTTTCGCGCCTGAGGCTCCAGCCTTGTGTTTGTCTTGTGGACGGCGAAGTCGTTCAACATAGCCCCAGGTGTGCGGGTGCGCTATGGGCTGGTTTGAACTTTTGTGCCGTTGTTGCGAATAGAGTTTCAATTACGCAGGCACGCCAACCGCGCGGTAGATGTTGGCAACCCGGTTGCGCATTTCTGGATCTCGATAGGGCACCACGCACAGGTACTTTCTCACGGTAAAAGTCGGTGACAGTTCTATACAGCGCCGCGCTGCCACCATCGCTTCATTCAGGCGGCCCATGAACCCCAGCGCGACCACCGCCAGCCGATGCGCCAGCACCAGCGCAGAAATCTGCACCGTGGCCAGCTGCGACCTGCTACTGCCACAGCCGCAGAGGGCAATGCTGCGCTGCGTACACAAAGTCGTTGTCGGTAGTCAGCAGTATCAGGCGGTGACGAATGCAAAGCTGCGCCAGGAGCGCATCAATGGTGCCAAGCTGTACACCGGCCCTGCGGCATGCGTTGCGCAACAAAGCTGCGTCGATGTGATCTTGCCGATCCGGGCTCAAGGTGGGCAAAGCGGTAAACCGCTCAATGATCTCTTTACCGCCCCGCGCACCGATAAAGCCCTGCAGCAATTCTTGCAAGATCAGCCCTGTAGTCACCACCACGTCTGCGCCTTCAAGCGCCTCACGCAGCGCGTACACCTGAGGCGCGTTGACATCCTGATCGCGCCGCAAGGCCAGCGACCAGACGCTTGTGTCAACAAGCAGCGTCACGGGCGGGAACGCTCGGCTTTGTAGTCGTAGGATGTGTCCCATTCAAGCTTGCCCATTAAATTCACAAGCTGCTTCTGGCGCCGCCTGGCAATGAACTCCTCCAGGGCCCGCGTGACTGCGGCCTTTTTGGTGCGTTCACCGCTCAACTTAAATGCACGCTC